>DATEOM010000619.1:0-2608 GCA_035274105.1 Microbacterium sp. | reverse complement strand
CCCGTGAAGCCGGCCGCGTACGCGACGCGGCGGTCGCGGGCGGTGCCGAAGAACGCCGTGAACTGGGTCGAGGTGTCGATCGCGCCGGCCCACTGGTGCGTGAAGCGCAGGCCTTCGAGCTGCGGGAAGGTGGTGAAGAAGTGGCTCGCGAGCTTGGCCCACGTCTCGGGCCGGTTCTCATGCTCGGGGTTCAGCTTGCGTCCGTACCGGTAGATCGCGTCATAGCCGCCGAAGAGGATCCGGTTGTCCTTGGTGATCCGGTAGTAGTGGAACTGGTTCGCCATGTCGCCGATGCCCTGGCGGTCCTGCCAGCCGATCGACGTGAGCTGGGCGTCGGTGAGCGGCTCCGTCATGAGCACGTAGTCGTACACGGGAACCGTCATGAGCCGGTTGCGCTTGATGAGCGACGGGAAGACGTTGGTGCCGAGCGCGGCACGGGATGCCTCGACCCGCCCGTCGGCGGTGATCACGGCCGCGCCGGGTCCGCTCGTGTCGAGCCCGGTGACGTGCGAACGCTCGAAGATCACGACGCCGCGCTCCTCGCACACGCGGGCGAGCTCGGCGGCCATACGAGCCGGGTGGAGCATGCCGCACGCGTTCTTCTCCCAGACCGCGGCGAGGTACGTGGGGGAGTGGACGGATGCCTGGGCCTCGGCGCGGTCGAGATAGACCACGCCCTCCTCGCCCTCGGCGGCCCACTCCTTCAGCCACTCCACCTGGTGCGGCTCGATGGCGGGGGCGAGCTGTCCCGTGCGCTCGAACTGGAAGTCCATGCCGAAGCGTGCCTCGGCGGCCTCGATCGCATCGAGGTTCTCACGCCCCAGCCGGTCGAGGGTCGGCATCTCCTTCGGCCAGCGGGCCATGCCGTTCTCGTGCCCGTGCGTGAGGCTGGCTTCGCAGAACCCGCCGTTGCGGCCCGAAGCGGCCCAGCCGACGCGCTGCGCTTCGACAACGACGACCTTCGCGTCGGGGTCCCGCTCGGTGGCGAGCAGCGCCGTCCAGAGGCCGGTGTAGCCGGCGCCCACGACGACCAGGTCGGCGCGGTGCGTGCCGACGAGCGCGGGCCGATCCGGCAGGAGGCTGTCGGGAAGGTCGTCGCGCCAGAACACCGAGTGCTTCGTGTCGGTGAGGGAGTGCTGGACGACGGATGCTGCCGGCCGCTGTCGTTCGAAGACGGTCGTGCCCACGGTTATCAACTCCGATGCGGTGTGTGGTGCTCCCATCCTCACCCGTCGGCCCGGTCGATGAGGGGCTTGCGTGTCGGAAGTTGTCCGGCGGGCCGGACAGGTTGTCGCGGCTTGGCTCCGGCGGATGTCAGCCCGCGACGAGCTCGCCCACCAGGGCGTCGACGTCGGCGACGCGCGCGTACGTGCCGTCGAGGGCCGCCATGAACGCCAGGTGCACCTGGGCGCCCGGCACGGTGCGACCGCCGTAGGCGAGGTCGGGTGCGGCGCACGCGTCCTGCGCGACGGTGATCCGGAAGCCCAGGTCGGACGCCGCCCGCACGGTCGCATCCACGCACATGCTCGACATCATCCCGGCGACCACGATCTCGTCGGCATCCGCTGCGCGCAGCAGCGACTCGAGCCCGGTGCCGAGGAACGCGTTCGGCTCGTGCTTGACGACGACGTGCTCCTCGCCGTCGGGCGCGACTCGCTGATCGAACTCGACGCCGGGCGTTCCGGGAGCGAAGAACGCGGCATCCGGTCCGTCCCAGACGTGCTGCACGTGCACGACCCGCTCACCCGACGCGCGGAACCCGGCGAGCAGTCGCGCGGCGGCATCGGCGGCGGCGTCCGGGTCGACGAGCGGATGCCGCCCTCCCGGGAAGTAGTCGCGCTGGATGTCGATGAGGAGCAGGAGGCGGGTCACCGCAACAGCATAGGGTGGCCCAGCCGCATCAACCGCCCGTCATCGTGCGGGCGATCTGCGTCGCGGAGTCGCCCGCACGCTTGAGCACGAGCGCGACCAGCGCGAGGGCGACGAGCGTCAGCACGAGCATGATCGTCGACACCGCGGCGATCTCGGGACGAAGACCGGTCCGCAGTGCGCTCAGCACGTAGACGGGCCAGGGCGTCGTCCCCGATACCTGCACGAACGCGGCCACGATCGTGTTGTCGAGACTCAGCGTGAACGCCAGAAGGAAGCCGGCGAGGACCGCCGGCATCGCGAGGGCGAGCGTGACCCGACGGAACGTGGTGAACGGCTTGGCGTAGAGATCGGCGGATGCCTCCTCCAGCTGCGCGTCCTGACCCACCAGCCGTGCGCGCACGATGTACGACACCACGGCCGTCGCGAACAGCGACGACCCGACCGACAGACGCACGATGCCGTCGTTGAACATCGTGATCCCGACGTCCTGCCCGAGGAACACCATGAAGGGGAGCAGGGCGACCGCGTCGACGATCTCGGGCGTGACCGACACGAGGAGAAGGAGTCCGAGGAACCACCACACCCACTTGCCGGGGTGCCGCGCCATCGCGATCCCGGCCAGGGTGCCCAGCGCCGTCGCGATGATCGCCGCGATCAGCGCCGTGATGAGCGACACCCGCACCGCGTTCTGGATCGCCGGCTTCACGAGGATCGACCCGAAGGCGTCGAAGCCGAA
>DATEOM010000618.1:0-2268 GCA_035274105.1 Microbacterium sp. | reverse complement strand
CCTGGCCGACCTCGCCGACGAGCTGGTCGTGGTGCACGGGCAGTCCGATCAGCTCCGGCTGCGGTCCGCGGCCGCCCAGCGTGACGCGCTCGACCGCTTCGGCGGCGAGACCGTCCACACCGCGCGCGACGCCTACCGCCGCGCCTTCGAGCACTGGCGCGCGATCGATCGCGAGCTGACGCAGCTCACCGACGATCGCGACGCGCGGGCGCGCGAGGCCGAAGACCTCCGCGCGCAGCTCGCCGAGATCGAGCAGGCGGCGCCCGAGTCCGGTGAGGACGCCGAACTGGCGACGCGAGCCGAGCGCCTCGCGAACGCCGAGGAGCTGCGTGTCGCGGCAGCGACCGCCCACGACGGACTCTCCGGCGAGGGCGACGAACCCGACGCCGGAGCACTCCTCGCCGAGGCGCGCCGCGCCCTCGAGCGCGTGCACGACCCCGTGCTCGCCGAGCTCGCCGGGCAGCTCGCCGACGTCGGCTATCGCGTCGCCGACATCGCGGCGGCGCTCGCGGGCTATCTCGCCGACCTCGACGAATCCGGGCCGCACGAGCTCGCCGCCGTCGAAGAGCGCCGTGCCGTGCTCGCCGGCCTGGTCCGTGCACACGGCACCCTCGACGCCGCCATCGAGCTGCTCGGCACCGGCTCTTCCCGGCTCGCCGAACTCGACGACGACTCGGATCGCATCGACCGGCTGACCGGGGAGCGGGATGCCGCAGCATCCGTCCTCGACGAGGCTGCCGGCGTGCTCACCGCGGCGCGCACCGATGCGGCCGCGCGGCTGGGCGCCGCGGTCACCACCGAGCTGCGGGCGCTCGCGATGCCCGACGCCCGTCTCGAGGTCGCCGTCACCGCCGGCACCGAGTCCGCGTCCGGACGCGACGACGTCGCCATCCTGCTCGCCCCGCACCCCGGCGCCGAGCCCAGGGCCGTGTCGCGCGGCGCCAGCGGCGGCGAGCTCAGCCGCGTCATGCTCGCGATCGAGGTCGTGATCGCGGCCGTCGATCCGGTGCCGACATTCGTGTTCGACGAGGTGGACGCCGGCATCGGCGGTGCCGCAGCCATCGAGGTCGGCCGGCGGCTCGCCCGCCTGTCGGAGTCGTCGCAGGTGATCGCGGTCACCCATCTCGCGCAGGTGGCGGCGTTCGCGGCCAACCACCTGACCGTCGTGAAGGCGAATGACGGCTCGGTCACGGCCTCCGATGTCCGTCGCCTGGACGGCGCCGATCGCGAGGCCGAGATGGCGCGCCTGCTGTCGGGCATGCCCGATTCCGACGCGGCGCTCACCCACGCACGCGAGCTGCTCAGCCTTCGCAGCGAAGTCGGCTGAGCGCGGTGCCCGCCTCCGCGTGTCCCCAGCTTCTGCGAAGCTCATCGAAACACCGCCTGATAGGATAAAAGCCCGTGATGCAGACTTCTGATTCTTTCCGCGGCGACACTTCGAACGACACCACCAAGCACATCTTCGTGACCGGTGGTGTCGTTTCCTCGTTGGGCAAGGGTCTCACCGCCGCGAGCCTCGGCAACCTGCTCACCGCCCGCGGTCTGCGCGTCGTGATGCAGAAGCTCGACCCCTATCTGAACGTCGACCCGGGCACGATGAACCCCTTCCAGCACGGCGAGGTCTTCGTGACCGACGACGGCGCCGAGACCGACCTCGACATCGGCCACTACGAGCGCTTCCTCGACATCGAGCTGAGCCAGGCGGCCAACGTCACGACGGGCCAGATCTATTCGCAGGTCATCGCCAAGGAGCGGCGCGGCGAGTACCTGGGCGACACCGTCCAGGTGATCCCGCACATCACCGACGAGATCAAGCGCCGCATGCGCCTGCAGGCCGACGAGACGCCCAAGCCCGACGTGATCATCACCGAGATCGGCGGCACGGTCGGCGACATCGAGTCGCAGCCGTTCATCGAGTCGGCACGTCAGATCCGTCATGAGCTGGGCCGCAACAACGTCTTCTTCGTGCACGTCTCGCTCGTGCCCTTCATGGGCGCATCGGGGGAGCAGAAGACCAAGCCCACGCAGCACTCGGTCGCGACTCTCCGCTCGATCGGCATCCAGCCCGACGCGCTGGTGCTGCGCAGCGACCGTCCTGTCACGGAGGCGAACAAGCGCAAGATCGCCCTCATGTGCGACGTCGACGAGGGCGCGGTCGTGAACGCGATCGACGTGCCGAGCATCTACGACATCCCGTCGATGCTCAACGAGCAGGGCCTCGACGAATACATCGTGCGCGCCCTCGGCCTGTCGAAGGCCGCCGATGTC
>DATEOM010000617.1:0-3529 GCA_035274105.1 Microbacterium sp. | reverse complement strand
GACCGCGCGGCCGCGAGCGACCCTGCTGCGGCGGGCGGACTCCCGGCCGCGGGCGAACGCGCCACGAAGCCCGAATCCACCCCCGACGTAGACTGAGAGCCATGCCCGACGCCTCCCCCCTCACCCTCGACGACGTCTCGGTGCTGCTGGTCTGGACGGCCATCGCGATCTACGCCCTCGCGTTCATCGCGTACGCGGTCGACCTGGCGCGTCGCGGCGCAGTCGCCGTCGATGCGAAGGATGCCGCGGCCAAGACCGCGCGGGAGCGCGAGCTCGTCGCGGCGGGAGGCGCGGGCGCAGGCTCGCGCACCGGCATCATCGAGCAGATGCGCGCGCAGGAGACCGCGTCGGAGGCCGCTCTCAACGCGCCCGTCGGCAAGCGCACGCGGCTCGTCTGGGCACGGATCGGAACGTCGCTGACGGTGCTCGGCTTCCTGTTCCACCTGGGCGGCGACGTCACCCGCGGCATCGCCGCCGGACGCGTCCCGTGGTCGAACATGTACGAGTTCGCCCTCACCGGCACGCTCCTGATCGTCGCGGTCTACCTCGGCGTGCTGTTCCGCTACGACCTTCGGTTCCTCGGGACGTTCATCACCGGCCTCGTCGTGGTGCTGCTGGGCGGCACGGCCATCTGGTTCTACACCGACATCGTGCCGCTGATGGACCCGCTGAAGTCGGTGTGGCTCGTCATCCACGTTTTCGTCGCGTCGCTCGCCACCGCGCTGTTCGCGCTCGCCTTCGGCCTCTCGGTGCTGCAGCTCATGCAGGCCCGGCGCGAGACGAAGGTCGCGGCTCTCGCGAAGGCCGAGGCCGCAGCATCCGGAACCGCGAAGACCGGACCGGGATTCCTCAAGACCCTCCCGAGCGCCGATGCGCTCGAGTCGCTGGCCTACCGCTTCGCGATCCTCGGCTTCATCTTCTGGACCTTCACGCTCATCGCCGGGTCGATCTGGGCGAACGACGCGTGGGGCCGCTACTGGGGCTTCGACACGAAGGAAGTCTGGACCTTCGTGATCTGGGTGCTCTACGCCGGCTACATCCACGCGCGGGCCACGCGCGGGTGGCGCGGCGCACGCTCGGCGTGGCTGTCGATCATCGGCTTCACCGCCGTGATCTTCAACTTCACGATCGTGAACATGTTCTTCAAGGGACTCCACGCCTACTCCGGCCTGAACTGACCGGACGATCCCCGAACCGTCCTTCACGGGCCTCCACGCCTACTCCGGCCTGAACTGACCGGACGATCCCAGAACCGTCCTTCACGGGACTCCACGCCTACTCCGGCCTGAACTGACCGGACGCTTCCTGCTCGCCCGTCACAAGATGCCGCCGGGCGCGGCACTTCGTGACAGGTGAGCGGGGGGGTTCGCCGGATCAGTGCGCCGGCGCCAGCACCACGACCGGCGTCTCGCGGCTGCGAAGGGCCGCGTAGGCGTCGAGGTCCGCGTCGCCCTCGAGGGTGCGCCACACTGCCCACAGCCGTTCGCGCTCCGCTCCCGTCGCCTCGTGGGCGAGCACGTCGCGCGTGCCGTCGGGAAGATCCACGGATGCCGCGGGCCGGGCCTGCAGGTTCAGCCACCACGCCGGCGGCGGGTCGCCCCAGCCGTTCATCGCGAGGGTGACGAGGTCGGGGCCGTCCTCGAAGTAGCCGACGATCGCGACGCGGGGGCTGCCCGACCGGCGCCCGACCGTGTGCAGACGCATCATGCCGTAGACGGTGGGGGACGGATGCCGCAGCCCCACGCGGCCGCCGGTCAGCCGGTAGAGCGCACGATGCACGACCCACGCCGTGCGGATGAACCAGCGCGGAGGGATCCGGGCGGGATTCCGCGGCGCCTCGGCCGGACGAGGAGTGGACTCGGGGGCGTTCATGGCTCCGATCCTGGCGCGCCGCCGCCCTGCGGACAATCGGCCGATCGGCCAGGATGCCCGGCCGATCGGCTGGCCGATCGGCCGAGCCGATCGGCCGATCCGGCCCGGCCGGGGCACACGGCGACGGGGATGAGGCGGCGGGAATGGGTTTGGGGCGCATTTCCTCCGTTGGGGCGGAGGA
The DNA here is from genome assembly GCA_035274105.1 of Microbacterium sp. GTDB lineage: Bacteria > Actinomycetota > Actinomycetes > Actinomycetales > Microbacteriaceae > Microbacterium. The sequence continues at coordinate 1,476 of DATEOM010000617.1, read as the reverse complement.
AATGCGCCCCAACGGAGAGAACGCGCCCCAAACCCGACCAACGTGCGACGGAGCCCCGGCCACGAGGCGGCCGGGGCTCCGAGGACGAACGGGTCAGGCGGTGGCGGGAGCGGCCTTCAGGAGCGCCCGGGCCGACGTGCTGCGCCGACGCGCGACCGCGAGGATCGTCGCGCCGAGGGCGAGCAGCGTCCACACCACGAGGCCGGCGATCGCGGCGCCGATGCCCGACGCCGACGTGAGCGCAGCGAGCATGCCGTTGTACGCGGGGCCCGTCGGCAGCAGGGCCGCGACGCTCGAGAGCACGCCGGGCACCGTCGAGACGACGCCGGTCGCGACCGCGAACACGCCGATCAGCGCCGAGATCCACCGTCCCGCGCCGCCGAACACCGCGATCAGCGCCTGGTTCACCGCGGCGAACGCGATGCCGGCGACGACAGCGACCAGGGCGAACACCCACCAGTCCGCCCACGCGTACGACGCGGCGAGCTGCACGACGCCGGCCACGAGCATGCCCTGCACGGCGCCCAGCGCCGCCGCCGGAGCGAACGAGCGCAGCGCGAGCAGAGCCGACGGCTGGCGCGACGTGAGCGCGCGACGCGACACGGCCTGCAGTGCGACGAACGTGCCGAGCCCGCCGAACCACAGTGCGAGGGTCGCGAGCAGCGGGATCGCGGACGCGCCGAAAAGCGACGTCCCCACACCCTCGGCCGCGACCGGGTCGGCGACCACGCTCGCGAGGTCGGTCGCCTCGCCGTCGGTGTACGACGGGATGGCATCGGATGCTGTGGCCAAGCCGGTCGCGAGCTCCCCTGTGCCGTCGGCGAGCTGGGCAACGCCATCCGCCAGGCTCGTGGCGCCGTCGGCCGCCTGCGTGGCGCCCGAGGCGAGCTGGGACGCGCCGTCGGAGAGACCGCTCGCGCCGCTGGCCGACTGACCGGTGGCGGACTGGAGCTGGACGAGTCCGTTGGCGAGATCGCGTGTGCCGTTGGCGGCCTGGGTGAGTCCAGCACTGGTCTCGTCCATCAGCTTCGTGAGGCCGTCGGAGGTCCCGTGCGCATACGCCGCCGCCGTGCCCGCGCTCGTGGCTACCTCGCCGGCGCTCTTCGCAGCATCGACTGCGGCGCCGGCGGCCGCCGTCAGCTGGTCGCAGAACGCTTGGCCAGACACGGCGGGCACGCACTGCGCCGCCAGCCCGCCGAGCTGCGCGGCGAGGCCAGGCGTCGTCGGGTCCTGACTCCCCAGTGCGTAGGCCAGCGTGCCGGCTTGCTTGGTCGCCTGGTCGGCGGAGCTCGCCGACTTACTGGCCGCATCCTTCAGTTCGGGACTCTGCACGCCCGCGGCCGCGGCGTCCAGACCCGAGGCGATGGTGTTCGCTCCGGTGGCGGCGCCGCCGATGCCCGACGCGATCTGGTCGAGCCCACCGGAGAGCTGCGAGGCGCCGTCCGCGAGCTGGGTGTTGCCGTCCGCGAGCTGCGT
>DATEOM010000616.1:0-5505 GCA_035274105.1 Microbacterium sp. | reverse complement strand
TCGTCTCCGAGTTCGCCGTCTCCGCGGGCGGGCGCGAGTTCGGGTTCTTCGAGTTCGCGCTGGTCGGCATCCCGGTGCTCCTCGGCACGGTCGCGATCCTGCTCGTCGGCGGCCGTCTGGTACCCGAGCGCAAGGGCGCGCTCATGCCGCTGGACCTCGTGCGGCACGCCCGCCTGCTGCGCCAGCAGTACTCGCTCACCCTCGACACCGGCGTGCTGCTCGGCCCCGAGACCGGGGTCACCGAGGTCGTGGTCGCGCCGCGGTCGCCACTCATCGGCAAGCACGTCTGCGCGGGCATGACCACGCCCGACGGCGATCTCGTGGTGCTCGCCGCGCGCCGCGGCGACGAGCAGCTCAAGGGAACCGAGTTCGTCGTGCAGGCCGGCGACGCGCTGCTGCTGCAGGGCGCGTGGGACGACCTGACCCGCCGCACGAGCGACCCGGGCGTCCTCGTCGTCGACGATCCCGCGCAGCTGCGCCGGTCGGTCCCGCTCGGCAAGGGTGCGAAGCGCGCGATCGGCATCCTGCTCGCGATGATCCTGCTGCTCGCGACGGGCCTGGTCCCGCCGGCGGTCGCCGCGCTGCTGGCGGCGTGCGCCCTCGTGCTCACCCGCACGGTCACGGTGACGCAGGCGTACCACTCGATCTCGTGGACGACGATCGTGCTCATCGCCGGCATGATCCCGCTGTCGACGGCGTTCATCAGCACCGGCACCGCCGACCTCGTGGCGAATGCGATGCTGTCGACCCTCGGCGACGCCGGACCGCACGTGGCCCTGCTCGCCCTGTGCGGGCTGACGGTCGTGCTCGGCCAGCTGATCAGCAACACCGCGACGGTGCTCATCGTCGCGCCCATCGCGATCTCGGTCGCGCAGTCGCTCGACCTCTCGGTGCAGCCCTTCATGATGGCGCTGACGGTCGCCGGCGCGGCCGCCTTCCTCACGCCGATCGCGACGCCCGCGAACCTCATGGTGATGGAACCCGCCGGCTACCGCTTCGGCGACTACTGGAAGCTCGGCCTGCCGCTTGCGCTCTTCTTCCTCCTGGTCGCGGTCTTCTACGTGCCGCTCGTCTGGCCGTTCTAGCGGGATGACGGATGCTGCGCCCCGGCGCAGCCGGCCGGGTCGCAGCATCCATCCATCCGCTGCCGATCAGGCGGCGGACCAGCCGCCGTCGCTCGCGAGGTTCTGGCCGTTGACGTTGACGCCGTCGTCGCTCAGCAGGAACGTGATCGACGCGGCCAGGCGGTCGGCGGCGACCGGCGGGGTCATCACGGCCATACCGGCGCGCACGCGGTCGGCGCCGAGCGGCGAGTTGAACTTCGCCTCGATGTTGGTGATCACCGCACCGGGCGCGACGGCGTTCACACGGATACCGCTCGGTCCGTACATGAAGGCGCTCGACTTGGTGAGCCCGACGACCGCGTGCTTCGACGCGGTGTACGCCGCGCCGGCGGACGAACCGCGGAGGGATGCCTCGGACGAGGTGTTCACGATGGAGCCTGCGCCCTGCGCGAGCATGGCGGGGATGACGGCGCGCATGAGCTTCATCGTGCCGGTGACGTTCACGCGGAAGACGCGATCCCAGACGGCGTCGCTGACGTCGCCGACCGGGGTCATGTCGTCCATGATCCCCGCGATGTTGGCGAGCCCGTCGATCCGGTCGCCCGCCGCCTCGACGATGCGGGCCACGCCCTCGTCATCGGTGATGTCGGCGGTGAGGGCGACCACGTCGGCGCCGGCGTGCGCAGCGACGAACTCGTCGAGGCGGTCCTGGCTGACGTCGACGGCGATCACGCGACCGCCCTCGCGCGCGACGCGCGACGCGGTGGCGCGGCCGATGCCGGAGCCGGCGCCCGTGACGATGACGGTCTGGCCCGTGAAGCGACCCGCGGTGACCTTCTCGGCCCACTCGGACTTCGGGGTCTCGGCAGCGCTCTCGACGTCGGCGGGAACGCCGTCGGGGTTGATCTGGGCGACGAGCGCGTCGAGCGCAGCCTGCGGGAAGGCGCCGCCGCTCATCGCGACGAGGTTGCTGATCGGCAGGCCCGCGATGGGCGCGAGGGCCTCCGCGCTCTGGCCGCCCTGGGCGAGCAGGCCGCGCAGCGCGGCGCCGCCGGCAGGATCGTCGAGCCACGTCTGGATGGTGGATGCTCCCGTCAGGGGAGCGGTTGTGGTGCTCATGATGTGTCCCTTCTTCATGCAGTTCAGCGGGGCTGCGGGTCCGGGGGATGAGGATCCTTCGGGGCGGCTCCTACCGGACAACTATGTCCGGTACTAGGCTACACCCGTGCCGAGCACCGCATCCCCCCGTGCGCTCCCTCGCCAGAACCGAGGCCCCGCCGCAGCAGCCGACAACCGTCGGGCGTTGATCGCCGCTGCGCGCGAGGTCTATGCCGAAGGAGGCCTGCAGGCCCCCTTCAGCGCCGTCGCCAAGCGCGCCGGAGTCGGGCAAGGCAGCCTGTACCGTCATTTCCCCGATCGCACCGCCCTCGCCGTCGCCGTCTTCGAAGACAACGTCCGCGACCTCGAGGAGTACACGGCGTCGCCCGATCGCACGATCGACGACCTGCTCGATCGCGTGGTCGATCAGGCCGTCGTGTCGACGGCGTTCATCGAGCTCATCACCGCGGACCTCTCCGATCGCCGGGTCGCGTCGCTGGGCGCGCGGTTCCATGCGCTCGTGGAGCGTCTCGTCGCGCGTGACCGGGCCGCCGGGCGCATCGGATCGCACATCGAGACCGAGGACGTGACCCTCGCGACCGGAATGCTGGCGACCGAGCTCGCGCGCGCCGATCCGGGCCAGCGGCCCGCGGTCGCGCGGCGCGCGCGAACGCTGTTCGCGGCGGCGTTCGCACCGCGCTGATCAGGCATTCGCGCGGCGCGGATCCCGCACTAGGCCCCTGGCATGGGCCGGTTCATCTACGACACCAACGCCAACTCGGTCGACATCGAAGACCGCACGCTGGCGCACCTGCGCATCGTCATGATGAACAAGCTGCGCCGCTCCGAGCCGTTCATGTTCGACGTCGAGATCGGCGACGGCAGCGGCCGGCGGAGCTTCTGGATCCACCCGTCGGTGCCGATCCAGTTCCACTTCTTCGGCAGTCGCGCGCCGCGCATCAACCGCCGCTGGGTCGAGGCGCTGATGCTCTCGGCCAGTGGGCCCAACGGGCTCGTGATTCTGCCGGAGCCCGAGGAGGACGAAGCGGCGTCGCCGGGGGTCGAGGCTACGGGGTGACGTCGTCGGGCGTCACCTCGGTGCCGCCGACGGTGAGTCGGTCGACGTCGAGGTGATCGACGTCGACGTTGCCGAGCGCCACGTCGGGGGCGTCGCCCGCCTCGCCCAGCTGCTGCACGGGGACGGAGCCGGTGTCGAAGTGCTCGGCGATCAGCATGATGCCGCCGGTCGAGCTGGCCGAGTTCGCGAGCTCCTCGATCCACTCGCGGCTGAGCTCCGCCGGCTCAGGATCGTCGAAGACGAACCGCAGGGGGATCGAGGGGTGCAGCCAGATCGTGCTGCGGCCCCTGGGCTGGTCGTCGGGGTGCTTCCACGACACCGTGAAGCTCTCGTCGCGTCGCAGCTTCGTCGCGATGACGACCTTCAGGTGCGCGAGTGCGCGGTCCTCGATATGGATCGGCATCGCGCCGCCGCCGTAGTAGATCGTGCCCACGCGCCAACCATAACGCCCGGTGGGTGCGCAGGGGGATCAGAGACGCGTCCAGGCCTCCGTGAGGACGCTGCGCAGGATCTGCTCGATCTCGTCGAACTCCTTCGGCCCGATCGTGAGCGGCGGCGCGAGCTGGATCACGGGGTCTCCGCGGTCGTCGGCGCGGCAGTAGAGGCCCGCGTCGAACAGCGCCTTCGACAGGAACCCGCGCAGCAGCCGCTCGGACTCGTCATCGTCGAAGGTCTCCTTCGTCGCCTTGTCTTTGACGAGCTCGATGCCGAAGAAGTACCCGTCGCCGCGCACGTCGCCGACGATCGGCAGGTCAGTGAGCTTCTCGAGGGTCGAGCGGAACAGCGGCGAGTTCTCGCGCACGTGCTCGTTGAGGCCCTCCTCCTCGAAGATGTCGAGGTTCTCCATCGCGACCGCGGCCGAGACGGGGTGACCGCCGAAGGTGTAGCCGTGGTAGAACGCGCGGTCGCCGTGGGCGAACGGCTCGTAGATCTTGTCGCTCACGATGGTGGCGCCGATCGGCGAGTACCCGCTGGTCATCGCCTTCGCGCACGTGATCATGTCGGGCACGTAGCCGTACGCGTCGCACGCGAACATGTGGCCGATGCGGCCGAACGCGCAGATGACCTCGTCCGACACGAGCAGCACGTCGTACTTGTCGCAGATCTGTCGCACGCGCTGGAAGTACCCCGGAGGCGGTGGGAAGCAGCCGCCCGAGTTCTGCACGGGCTCGAGGAAGACCGCGGCGACGGTGTCGGGGCCCTCGAAGAGGATCATCTCCTCGATGCGGTCGGCCGCCCAGACGCCGAACTCCTCGAGGCTCGCCGACGGCGCACCCATGTCGTCGGCGCGATAGAAGTTGGTGTTCGGCACGCGGAAGCCGCCCGGGGTGACCGGCTCGAACATCGACTTCATGGCCGGGATGCCGGTGATCGCGAGCGCGCCCTGCGGAGTGCCGTGGTACGCCACCGAGCGCGAGATCACCTTGTGCTTGGTGGGCTGGCCCTGGATCTTCCAGTAGTACTTAGCGAGCTTGAACGCCGTCTCGACCGCCTCGCCGCCGCCGGTGGAGAAGAACACCTTGTTGAGGTCGCCCGGCGCGAAGTCGGCGAGCCGGTCGGCGAGCTCGATCGCGGCGGGGTGCGCATACGACCAGATCGGGAAGAACGCGAGCTGCTCCGCCTGCTTGGCCGCGACCTCGGCGAGCCGGCGGCGGCCGTGGCCGGCGGCGACGACGAACAGGCCGGCCAGACCGTCGATGTACTGCTTGCCCTGCGAATCCCAGATGTGGTGACCCTCGCCCTTGACGATGATCGGCACACCGGGGCCGTCGGTCATCACCGACTGGCGGGCGAAGTGCATCCACAGGTGGTCCTTGGCCATCTGCTGCAGTTCGGCGTCGCTGCGGGCAGGGCGTCGGGTCACGGACTGCGCGGTTGTGGACATGGGGAGCCTTCCGTCGGACGTGCTCCCACGCTACTCGCGCGCCCCGCGCGTCGACATGCGACGTTTCGTCCGGAACGGATGCTGCGGCCAGCGGTCCGTCCGGACGCTCACGGTCCGCAGCATCCGTTCTCCTGCTGCTCACCTGTCACGATGTGCCGGTGGCGGGGGCACATCGTGACAGGTGAGCAGCACAGGGCCGAGCGCGGACTGATCAGGTGGAGCCGCGGGCGATGAGCTCCGTCGGAAGGACGATCGGCGACGGGGGCAGGTCGGCGCCGGCCGCGGCATCGGCGAGGGCGGTGACGGCGGCCGCGGCCATCTCGCGGATCGGCTGGCGGACGGTCGTGAGGGGAGGCGTCAGCCACCGCGCGCCGCGCAGG
>DATEOM010000615.1:0-2778 GCA_035274105.1 Microbacterium sp. | reverse complement strand
TGTAGGGGACGGGCGCGAAGACGATCTCGATGTCGGGAAGGCCCTCGGGCGTTCCCGCGCGGTCGGCGACCTCGGTCCGCACGTACCCGTACGCCTCACCGACGTTGGACGTCAGCATCCCCGTCCGTGCGGCGAGGTACTTCACGACCTCGGCCGGCCTCGTCGCGTCGTAGAGCGTCCCGCTCTTCGCCTCCGGTGCGAGCCCGGCGACGAGGTGATCCTGCAGGTTGTCGCCGACGCCGGGCGCGTTGACCACCACGTCGATGCCGTGTTCTGCCAGGTGGTCCGCCGGGCCGATGCCGCTCAGCATGAGCAGCTGCGGGGTGTTGATCGCCCCGCCCGACAGCACGACCTCGCGACGCGCCCGCACGTGACGGGTGATTCCGTCGATCTCGACGTACACGCCGGTCGCGCGCGGCAGGAGGGACGCCCCGGCGCCCGCCCCCGTCGAACGGTCGAACGTCACGCGCCGCGCGAGCGCCCGGGTCAGGACGCGCAGGTTGCGCCGCTTCCTCGCGGGCCGCAGGTACGCGTCGGCGGTCGAGGCGCGGGCACCGCGCCGCTGCGTCACCATCGTCTGCGAGAAACCCTGCCCCGTCGGCAGATTCGGGGGAGTCGACGGATGCCCCGCCTCCTGCGCCGCCGCCAGGAACGCGGCCGTGTGCGGCCGGGGGTCGCGCTGGTGCTCCACCCACTGCGGGCCGTCCGCTCCCTGCGACGGATCGGCCGGGTCGGACGTCCGCTCCACGCGCCGGAAGTAGGGGACCAGAGCATCCCACGACCAGGCCGGGCCCGCAGCATCCGCCCATTCGTCGTAGTCGGCGGCGAAACCGCGGATCCACATCAGGGCGTTGAGTGACGACGACCCGCCCAGGGTCTTACCGCGGGGCCAGTACACGGTGCGGCCCTCGAGCTGCGGCTGCGGAACGGTGTCGTAGTTCCAGTCGTACTCGCCGCGGAACAGCTTCGAGAATGCGGCCGGCACGTGCAGCTGCGGCGACGTGTCGGGGCCGCCGGCCTCGAGCAGCAGCACCGAGACGTTCGCGTCTTCGCTCAGCCGGGCCGCGAGCGCCGCGCCCGCCGAGCCCGCGCCGACGACGACGTAGTCGGCTTCGAGGCCATCGCGGCCGAAGCCGGCGGTCACGCCCGCATGGCCTTCGTGAGCGTCTTCGCCAGTCCGGGGAGCTTGCCGTCGATCAGGTAGCGCGTGAGCCCGGCGCAGACCTCGGCGCCGGTGCGCGAGCTGAGGAACCACGGCGGGGTCGGCAGGATCGTGGATCTCGACAGGCTCAATCGCCGAACCCGGTCGCCGACCGACCGCGGGAAGGGGCGGAACGGGCCGCGCGCGATCGACCGCTCGACGCGGTCGAGCAGCAGCGCGTTGTGCACGACGCCGATGCCGCTCGAGACGTCGGCGACCGTCGCCCCGGGGAAGCCGCCCCACGTGAGGCGTGCCGTGAGGAAGTTGAACGCCGTCCACGTGTTGATCGCGATGTCGCCGTAGCGGAGGTCGGCCATCGCACGCTCGAAGCCGTCGCCGAGCGCCTGCTCGGTCGCCGGGTCGATGATCACGTTCGCGCCGAGCGTGCCGGTGAGCCTGTCGTTGGCGTGGGCGACCGCCGCGTCGAGGAACTCCTGGCCGGTGCCGCCCACCTCGACGACCCCGAGGATGGGTGCGAAGTACTCGACCGTCTCGACCGGGTCGGCGCCGTCGCCCTGCCCGACCTCGACGATCGCGCGCGTGCGGTCGGCGCTCCAGACGGCGTCAGGATAAGCGGATGCTGCGGCCTCCAGCCGCTCGCCGGCTCGGGGGTACCAGACCGGGCGCTCAGGGGCCGCGGCGTACGCCGTGTGCAGCTCGCGAAGGAACTCCTCGCGCTGCGGCCAGTCCGAACTCACGATCACGACCTGGCCCGCGATGCAGTTGTGCCCGGCGTTCACGAGGCGCATCGTCGCGACGTGCTCGGCCTGGTAGGTGAGGTCGGCCGCCGTCCAGCGGCCCGGCACGACGATGATCGGCGAGACGCCGCCGAGCTCCGCGGTGATCGGCACCTGCAGCTTCGGGGTTCCGCTCTCGCGTGCGGCCGCAGCATCCGTTCCGGTGCCCCAGACGATCGCGTCGAACGTTGCGGCCGAGCCGGTGATGTGGACGTGGGCGAAGCGCGGGTGAGACGTGAGGTAGGCGCCGGTCGCGGCGCCGCCGCGCACGATGCGCACGAAGCCGGGCTCGATGAGCGGTGCGAGCGCGCGCTCGAACACCGGGACGAGGGCGTCCTGCGTCGGGTTGACCTTGAGCAGTGCCACGCGGTTGTGCGCGAACAGCTCGTAGAGCACGTCGGCGACCGGGATCGACGTGACGTTCCCCGCGCCGAGCACGAGACCGATGCCGCCGGACTCGGTCGGGGTCAGTTGGGCCAGGCCCGCCGCGCGGGTCGCCTCGCTCGCGGAGACCCCCGGCTCGAACCACACCTCTCCCGTGAACCCCGACAGCAGGAACTTCTCGGTGCCGTTCACGGGAAAGGTGTGCGCGCGCAAGCGCCCGCCGGGCGCGTGGTCGAGTCTCACCCCCTCGAGCGGACTGCGGCCCTTCGCGAGCGCCTCGAGGGTCTCGCGCAGCGCATCGAGCAGTCCGATGACGGCGTAGGGTCCGCCGAGCCATTCCTCTCCCGACAGCGCGTGCCCCGGCTCCAGGCCCTTCGACACCGTCGCCGCGTCGGCCCACTCCTGGGCGACCGCACCGACGGCGTCGCGCACGCGGCCGAGCAGCCGCGCGCGCTG
>DATEOM010000614.1:0-2196 GCA_035274105.1 Microbacterium sp. | reverse complement strand
CGCCCATCGCGTCGCCCTCGTCGGTCAGTGCCCGGAAGGCCGCTTCGAGGTGCGCAAGGCCCGCTTCCTGCCGCCCGAGCCACCACTCGCACGAAGCGAGGGCGCGCAGGTCCGCACCGGTGGCTGCAACGTCGCGGCGCGCCGCCTCGAACGCCTCCCGCGCCGTCTCCCAGTCACCGGACCGGTAAGCCGATCGAGCTCGCTCGAGTTCGGCGACCGTGTCCACCATGCGGGAATGGTACCGCCGTCACCGCGCCCTGTCCGGGCGTCGCCGCACGGATCCGCCGCGCCCGCGCCGACAGCCCGTAGAGCGCCAGCATGATCGCCATCGTCGTGAGGTAGAAGCCGTGCAGGATCCAGATCGGCCCGAACGGCAGGCTCAGCACGTAGACCGTATACACGGCGTTGCCGACGTTGCCCATGAGGAGGGCGCTGAGGCTGTACGAGCGCAGGTCGCCGGAGCGCACGGCCTTCACCACCATCGGCAGGTTGGCCGCGGCGAACAGCACGGTCGAGACCGTACCGGCGAGCGTCGCAGCATCCATATAGGGAAGATACGGATGCCGCCGCCGGCGATACATCGGCAGTTCTGCCCATTTCCGCCGAGGCGGCCTGCATGATTCGCCCCGCGGGGGCGTTGCGTCTCAGGCGGAGAGGACGGATGCTGCTTGCCGCGCGGCGCCGAGAGCCACGTACTCGCCCGGCTCGGGCACCTCGACCGGCAGACCCAGCGCGAGCGGCGCGATCTCGCGCACGGCCTCGGACTGCGCGCCGCCGCCCACGAGCAGCGCCCGTTCGAGCGGCACGCCGAGGCTGCGCAGGGCCTCGAGCCCTGCGGCGAGCCCCGAGAGCATTCCCTCTACGGCGGCGCGCGCGAGGTTCTCGCGCGTGGTCGAAGCGAGGGTCATGCCGGTGAGGGACGCCGTGGCATCGGGGAGATTGGGCGTGCGCTCGCCCTCGAAGTACGGCACGAGCGTGAGGCCGCCGGCGCCCGGCGCTGCGGAGAGCGCCAGCCGTGACAGCTCGGCGTGGTCGACGCCCAGCACCCGGCCGATCGCGTCGAGCACGCGCGCGGCGTTCAGTGTCGCGACGAGCGGGAGGAAGCGGCCCGTGCAGTCGGCGAACCCGGCGACCGTGCCGGAGGGGTCAATGGTCCGCTCGTCGCTCACGGCGAAGACGGTTCCGCTCGTGCCGATCGATACGACGGCGTCTCCCGGACCGGCGCCGAGCCCGAGCGCCGCGCCCGCGTTGTCGCCGGCGCCGCCGCCGACACGTCGGCCCGCAGCATCCGTCACCCATTCCGCGGGCCCGAGCACGCGCGGGAGCACGGCGTCGTGGCCGAGCGCGGCGATGAGCAGGTCGCGGTCGTAGCCGCCGGTCGCGGGGTTCCAGTAGCCGGTGCCGGAGGCGTCGGAGCGGTCGGTCACGAGCTCGTCGAGCACCGGACCGCGGGGCGACTCGCCCTCGGGCCCGAAGCCGCGCAGCCGCCAGGTGAGCCAGTCATGCGGGAGGGCGACAGCCGCGACGCGGGCCGCGTTGTCAGGCTCGGCGTCGCGCAGCCAGCGGAGCTTCGTGATCGTGAAGGATGCCACGGGCACGAGGCCCGTCCGCCGCGCGAGGTCGTCCGCCGCGAACTCGCGGGTGAGATCGGCCGCCGCCTGCGCCGAGCGGGTGTCGTTCCACAGCAGCGCGTCGCGGACGACGCGGCCGTCGGCGTCGAGCGCGACCAGGCCGTGCTGCTGCCCGCCGATCGCCCACGCCTCGACGTCGTCCATCCCGCCGGCGTCGGCGATCGCCGCCTGCAGCGCGCTCCACCAGGCTTCGGGGTCGACGGATGTCCCGTCGGGGTGCGACGCACGCCCCTGCCGGACGACCGCCTGGGTCGCAGCATCCGTGATCACGACCTTGCAGGACTGCGTCGACGAGTCGACGCCCATGACGAGGCTCATGTGCGCTCCTTCACGCTCTGTGTCGCCGAAACAGGGGATCCCGCGCGAGACCGAGGGCGGTGCCCCCGGTCTCGACGAGAATCCCCTGGTTCGATGAGTGGATGCCTCAGCCGCGGGCGCCGAGCAGGTGCTCGGTCGCGAGCTGCTGGAGGCGGACGAAGCCGAAGCCCTTGCCGCCCAGGTAGGCCGACGCGTCGAAGTCCTCGTAGGCGGAGCGGTCGGCAAGGAAGTCGTCGTACGACTCGCC
>DATEOM010000613.1:0-2610 GCA_035274105.1 Microbacterium sp. | reverse complement strand
TCGGCCACCGTCGTGCTCGGCGAGCTCGCCGGCGTCGCCTCGCCGGCCACGGTGTACACGCCGATCGTGGGCGCCGAGCTGCGGATCCCCGCGGGCTCGATCGTGACGGTGCCGCTCGACCCCGCGTGGGAGCACGCGCTCGTCGCCGTGTACGGCGAGGCCGCGGTCACGGCGGACGCCGGTGACGACGTCGTGGTCGACGCGGCGCACCTCCTCTACCTCGGGACTCATCGCGACGACGTCGTGATCTCGAGCCCCGCAGGGGCGACGCTGTTCCTCCTGGGCGGCGAGCCGTTCGAGGACGACGTCGTGATGTGGTGGAACTTCGTCGGCCGCACGCACGAAGAGATCGTCGAGGCCCGCGAGGCCTGGGAGTCCCGCTCCGATCGCTTCGGCCACGTGATCGACCACGGCGACGAGCGCATCCCCGCACCGCCGATGCCCGCCGTGCGCCTCACGCGGCGTCGTCGACGCCTCTGACGCTTCTCGCGCAGACGTCTGCGATGACGGATGCTGCGGCTCGCAGCATCCGTGTCCCACAGGCGTGGCGGGCGCCCGGGGCTGAACCTGACGCGCGCGCCGGGGGCGGCTTGCGCCAGGGGAGAGTCGCTGCGCCACATCGTCGGGGCGCAGCGACCTCCAACGTAACCGCCGGGTGAATCCCGGGTGATGAGAGCTCAGTGAGAATCGCGAGGGCCCGTCCCCAGTACGCTGGGCAGGTGGCTTCCCGCACCCGGATCTCGACGAGCGTTCTGCTCACCTGCGCCGCCATCGGCGTCGCGACCGGGGTGCTGCAGGCCGGCGCGGGAGCCATCAGCGGCTTCGTCTCAGCGGGAGCACCGATCCTCTATGGGCTCGTGCTCGGCGTGCACGTGCTGCCCGGCGTCGTCGCGCAGGAGCTCCTGCGTCGTCCCTGGGTCGCGCTCATCACCCACCTGGTCGCCGCGCTCGTCGCCAGCGCGGTCGTGCCGCTCTGGATCGGCCGCTACATCGGCACCGCCCTCCTCATCGGCGGACTGCAGGAGCTCATCGCCGCGACGTCGCGCTACAAGCGCTGGGAGCCGTGGCGCTTCTTCCTCTCGGCGGTCATCGTGGGCGCCGTCATCGCCGCCGCGATCTGGTTCGCCGCCGATGTGACGCGCTTCCCGCTGTGGGGCCAGATCGTCTACGTCGCGCTGTTCATCGTCGGGCCCGTCGCCTGGACGGCCGTCGGCCTCGCGATCGGCTCCGCGCTGCGTCGCGCCGGGGTCGCCCGCCGCAGTCAGCGCTGACCGTCACGTTCGAAGTGGCGTTTCGCCACCGCCTGATGGGCCGGTAAGTTAGGGAAGGCTAAGTTTCCCTCGACGATCGGATGCCCGTGTCCTCTGCCGTGCCGCTGCTGCGCGTGCGCGAGCTCGGCGTCACCCACGACGGTGAGACCACGCCGGCGCCGGCATCCGTGTCGTTCGACATCGCCCCTGGCGAGGTCGTGCTGCTGCTCGGACCGAGCGGGTCGGGCAAGTCGACGCTGACGCTCGCGCTGAACGGGTTGCTGCCGCAGGCGGTTCCCGCAACGGTGACGGGGTCGGTCGAGGTCGACGGCCTCGACACGCAGTCGACGGCCGTCGCCGAGCTCAGCACCCGCGTGGGCATGGTCTTCCAGGACCCCGACGCGCAGCTCGTGACCGGCACCCTCCTCGACGAGGTGGCCTTCGGACCGGAGAATCTGCGGATGCCGGTGGCCGAGGTGCTCGCCCGTGCCGAGGAGGCCCTGCGCCGGGTGGGCCTGTGGGAACGCCGGCGGGAGAACCCCGACCGCCTGTCGGGTGGCGGACGCCAGCGGCTCGCGATCGCGTGCGCCCTCGCGATGGGCTCGCCCCTGCTCGTGCTCGATGAGCCGACCGCGAACCTCGATCCCGCGGGGATCGAAGAGGTGTATGCCGCCCTTGCCGAGCTGGTGGCCGCCGGCGACCGCGCGATCCTCCTCGTGGAACACAACCTCGACGCTGCCGTCGGCTTCGTCGACCGCGTCGTCGTCATCGACCACGACGGTTTCCTTGCCGCCGACGGTTCGGTGGACGACGTGCTGCGCGGACGCGCCGGGGATCTCCACGCGATGGGCGTGTGGCTGCCGGTGTCGACGATCGCCGCCCTGCGGCTCCGCCGCGCCGGCTTCCGTCTCGACCCGCTGCCGCTGACGCCGGACGAACTCCGCGAGGCGCTGGACGCCGAGCCGGCGCCCCCTGTTGCCCGTGAGCCCGGCGCGTCTCGTCTTCGGGCGCTGGAGCGCCCTCCGCTCAACGACCGGGGGTCCGACCCGGGCCTCCTCATCGCCGTCCGCGGCCTCACGCTGCGCCGGGGCCGCGCCGACGTCCTCCACGACGTCACCCTCGACATCCCCCGCGGCGCCTTCGTCGCGGTGGTCGGTGCCAACGGCGCGGGCAAGACGAGCCTCATCCAGGCCCTCGCGGGCGTCGTCTCGCCCCCCAGGGGAACGGTGCACGTCGACGGGCTCGACGTCGGCCGCGCCGATGCGCGCACGCTCAGCTCGCGGATCGGCTTCGTGTTCCAGAATCCCGAGCACCAGTTCATCGCGCACACCGTGTTCGACGAGATCGCGCACGGCCTTCG
>DATEOM010000612.1:0-4776 GCA_035274105.1 Microbacterium sp. | reverse complement strand
GTGGCGACGGCCATGACGGCGCCGAACAGGCCCATGTACCGGCCGCGCTCGCGCGGGCTGATGATGTCGGCCATGATGACCTGGCTGAGCGCGGCGAGACCGCCGGCGCCGATGCCCTGCACCGCGCGGAACGCGATGAGCGTGCCCGGGTCCTGCGAGAAGCCGGCGGCTGCGGTCGCGAGCACGAAGATCACGATCGCGATCTGGATGAGCAGCTTGCGGTTGAAGAGGTCGGCGAGCTTGCCCCAGATCGGGGTCGAGATCGCGGTGGTCAGCAGGGTCGCGGTGACGACCCACGTGAACGCCGCCTGGTCGCCGCCGAGGTCGTGGACGATCACGGGGAGCGACGTGGAGACGACGGTCGACGCGAGCATCGACACGAACATGCCGAGCAGCAGGCCGGTCAGCGCCTGCAGCACCTGGCGGTGCCGGCGCTTCTCGTCGGCCGGGATTGCGACCGACCCGGTCGCGGGGGTGGACGTGGCCATAGGAGTCCTTAGGAACGAGGAGTGGTGGTTTCGCGGCGACATCGGCGCGTAAGAAGGTTGACGTGGGTCAACAGTTGATTTACGTCAACGATACTCCGATGGTTGATGTGTGTCAACTATCGGTTGCGTGCCCGCCTCGATGTTCACATCGGGTGCTCTCACCGAGACCACCCGTTGTGTGCGTTCATAACGCATGCGCTCGGTGAGAGCACGTGATGTGAACGAGCGATGTGGAACGGATGCTGCGGCCCGCGGCATCCGTTCCTCCACAGCTGGGTGCGGGGGACGAGGAGCGCACAGGTTGCAGGGGGCGGTCGAGCGTGCGGGTGTCGTCGCGGGCAGGGTGGGTGGCGTGCCGCGCCACCTGACTTTCGATGAAGCCCTGGCCGCGGTGCGCACCCGGGAGCAATTGCGGGCGAGCGGCATGACCGCGCGGGCGATCGGTGACGCGGTGATGCGCGGGGAGCTGCGGCGGCTGCAGCGCAATCGATATGTCGGGGTGAAGCTCTGGAACGATCTCTGGCCGGAGTCGCGTCACCTCATCGAGGTGTGCGCCGCCGTCGCGGAGATGCGCGACGGCGATGGCGTCGTCTCCCATGATTCGGCCGGGGTTCTGGCGGGGTTTCCGCTGTATCGGCACACGCCGTCGGCGGTCCACCTCCTCACGCCTGAAGGGCGACGGGGGTCCAGCCGCACCGGGCTGCAACACCATGCCGATCTGCTTCCTGACGGCGACATCACGGTGATCAACGGCATCCGATGCACGACCCTGGATCGCACCGTCTTCGACGTGGTGCGCACGCTCAGCATGGAGGCGGCGGTCGCCGTGGCGGATGCCGCGCTGCAGCGCGAGGCCATGCGCGGGTCCGAGTACGACGAACGCGCCGCCGAGGGCTGGCGTGAACGGATGCTGCAACGATGTGAGGCCGCGCGCGGCGGCCGGGGCGTTCGACAGGCCGAAGCGGCGATCCGCTTCGCCGACGGCCGTTCGGAGTCTCCCGGTGAGGCCGTGAGCCGACTGCAGCTGAGCCGTCTCGGATTCCGCGAGCTGCGGATCCAGGTGCCGGTGCCCGGCCCGGACGGGCGGACCTTTCGCGTCGACATCGGCCTCGAGGAGGTTCGGAGCTTCTATGAGTTCGACGGCATGGGCAAGTACGAAGAACTCGCGATCGCGTCGGGGAAGACGGTCAAGGAGGTGCTTCTCGACGAGAAGCGTCGCGAGGACTGGATCCGCGGCACGACCCAGCGTCGCCTCGTCCGCGCCGAGGCTCCGCACATTCTCACGCCCGATGCCCTCGGTCGCCGCCTCGCTGCCTTCGGGATCACCCCGCCGCGCCGGTGACGCCGATGTTCACATCGGGTGCTGTCACCGAGATCACCCGTTGTGTGCGTTCACAACGCATGCGCTCGGCGAGAGCACGCGATGTGAACGAACGGGGAGGTTGGATGCTGCCGCCCGGCGCGGCGGGATCGGGTGGGGCGGGCGGCGCTCGGCGGAGCGGATGACCGACTCGACGCCGAGCATGAAGAGCTCACGGTCTTTGAGAACGAGCAGCTGTGCGGACGACTGGGCGATGTGAAGCGGCATCCGGCGGCGGAGGCCCGCGCGAGGCAGGATGGAGGCGTGTTCAGTGTCGAACTGATTCCGGATGCCGAGCTCGACCGCGTGGTCCGGGAGGACTGGGACCGGCTGCTCGGAGCCGATCTGCCGAGCTCGGGGCGCAATCCCGCGCCCAGCAACCGACCGCACGTGACGCTCGCGGTGCGCGAGCGGCTCGAGCCGTCCGCGTTCGCCGGCCTCGCCGACCTGCTGCCCGTTCCGCTCGACCTCGGGGGAGTGCTGCTCCTCGGCCACAAGGACCGGTACGTCCTCACGCGCCAGGTCATCGTGAGCTCGGCGCTGCTTGAGGTGCACCGCGTCGTGGCCGAGATCGCCGGCAGGCCGGAGCCGCGCTACTCGAACACGGGCATCGACCACTGGACTCCGCACATCACGCTCGCGCGGGGACTCACCGCCGTACGACTGGCGACGGCGATGCGGCTGATCAAGGCACCGCACGTGAGCGGGCAGGCGACGGGTGCGCGGGTATGGGATGCCGAGGCCCGGCGCGTCACCACGATCCGATGAGTGCTGCGCCCGCTGCGGGAGCGGTCAGTCCGCGAGGGCGAGCGCCCGGTACGGCTCACGCGGTGCGGCCGCGGGCCGCGGCATCCGCTGCGGTTGCTGCCTGGCGCGCATCGTCCGCAGGTAGAGCTCGTCGATGAGAGCGGTCGCGAGGCGCACGAGCTTCGCGATCTCGGCGTCGTCGCGCTCGACCCACGCACAGCGCGGCTCGTCGCCGACGGGCACGAAGCCGTCGTGCTGCTCCCACGCGACGAGGGTGCGCTCGGCGCCCAGCACGTGCTGCTGCCACCACACCTGACGGAGGTACCCCCGCGGTATGCTGCGCCACGCCTTGTTCGTCGTCTTGATCTCGGCGAGGGTGATGCGCCCAGACGCGTCGACCGCGATGCCGTCCGGCGTCGCGAGGTGGCGCTTCTCGACCACCGCGTGGAAAAGTGCCGAGGAGGGCTGGATACCGTGGGTCGCGGCCACCCACCCGGCGATCTCGGGCTCGCGCGCACGGCCATGCGCCGTGTAGGCGTTGCCCGAGAAGCCCGAGCCGAGCAGCTTCGCGTCGGCCGCGCGGGCGATCGCCCGGTCGGAGGTGAGGGTGGCGACATCCGTCGCGGTGATGCCCCTGGACCGAGCGCGCACCCAGGCCACTCGGTCGCGCGAGTCCGCGACGATGCGGGCGGCGACCTCCGGTGCCTGCGCCGCGAGCCCGGAGGGGCGCGCGACGGAGTGCTCGGGTTTCACCCTTCGAGGCTACGCCGCCGACCCGACATCCACCGCCTGCGACGCGCGCTGACCGCCCGACGGCTCCCGCGCCGGGTGAGGCACCGCGCGCTGGTCCCAGCGGCCGCTGGCCGCAGCATCCGTCTGCGCAGAGCGCACGATCTCGCCGAGGCGACACGATCGGTGCGCGTGGATCGTGTCACCTCGGCGAGAGCACATGATGTCGACGGTGGCTCGCGTCCTCCCCAGCGGGGGTATCGCGCGAAGTGTCCACGGATGTGGTGCGCGCACCACATCCAGGGGTGTGCGCGGGTCCACGGTGAGCACATGCCCCGACACGTTTCCTTCCCGGATGCCGCGGCCGCGGTCCGCTCGCGCAGTCAGCTGCGGTCGCAGGGGATGAGTGAGCGAGACATCGCCCGAGCGGTCGAACGCGGAGAACTGAGGAAGCTGCAACGCAATCGGTTCGTGGCGGTGGAGTTCTGGGACGACCTCTGGCCGGAGTCGCGGCATCTGGTCGAATTGAGTGCGGCCGCCGCTGAGATGCGAGCCGGCCGAGGCGTCGCCGCATACGAGTCGGCGGGTGCGCTGCACCAACTGCCGTTCTACCGGCACGCGCCCGACGCGGTGCACATCACTCTGCCCGCGAGCAGCGGGATGTCGAGTCGGCCGGGGCTGCGCCGGCATCGCGATCGCCTCCCCGACGGAGACATCGTGACCGTGTCAGGCCTTCGTTGCACCTCGCTGGACCGCACGACATTCGACCTCGCTCGTGCGCTCGCACCCGAAGCCGCCATCGCCGCTGCGGACGCCGCGCTGCGGCAAGTAGCGATGAGCGCCGACGGGTACGGCGAAGTCGCGGCGGACGCGTGGCGCGAGCGCATGCTCGAACGCTGCGAGCAATCGCGAGGAGCCCGCGGCGTCCGTCAGGCCGAGCAGATCATCCGGTTCGCTGACGGCCGATCCGAGTCTCCCGGCGAGTCGGTCGGGCGCCTCCAGCTTTCGCGGCTCGGGTTCCGAAGGTTGTCGTTGCAGGTTCCCGTTCCCGGACCTCACGGCAAGGACTACAGCGTCGACATCGAGATCGAAGACGTACGCACCTTCTTCGAGTTCGACGGGAAGGGCAAGTACGTCGACGAGGCGATGCGCTCCGGCCGGACGTTGGAACAGGTCCTGCTGGACGAGAAACGCCGCGAGGACTGGATCCGCGGCACGACGCAGAAGCGCTTCGTGCGCGCCGAGAGCGCCCACATCCTCACGCCCGCGGCACTCGCCCAGCGACTCTCGTCGTTCGGGGTTCGCCCACCCGGGCGCTGACCGCTCCCACGGCGACGCGCGGATCATGTCCTCTCGCCGAGGTGACACGATTCGCGCGTGGGGATCCTGTCGCCTCGGCGAGATCGCACGATGTCAACGGGCCGGCGAGAAGACACGAGGGGGTCGACGCGA
>DATEOM010000611.1:0-9736 GCA_035274105.1 Microbacterium sp. | reverse complement strand
CGCCGCGGGCGCCGGGGCGAGGACGAGCGTCGGGGGGCGGCATCCGTCGTACTGGGGTGCCGCGTGGACGACGGCAGCGACCTTCCTCGCGTACCTCGGGGGAGTGTGGTTCGGCGCCGTGTTCACCGGCGCCGATCTCGGCGTGGCGACCGCGGTCGTCGGCCGGCTCGCCACGACGTGGTTCGGACTCGTCGTCGCGGCCGCCGCGTTCGTCGCGGCGTGGTCGGGCATCGCCCTCGTACGCACCCACGCGCGCCGCCCCCGGTGGCCCTGGGAGGACGAGTTCGACGAGTGACGCGGATGCCGACAGGGCCGGAGACCGCGCAAATCCGCGCGGGAACGGATGCCGCGCACTAGCGTGGATCGCGTGGAGCGGTCGCTCGAGACCCAGGTCAGCCAGGCGGTGGACGCCTGGCTCGCGTGGGTGCCCCGCTGGGAGCCCGCCACGCACCACGGCCGGACCGCCCCGTGCCGGCGCTGCTTCGGGTCGCCGGTGCTGTCGGCCGCAGGCCTCGGCGCCGACGTGCCGCACGGCGTGCAGCACGGCCTGTCGACCCGCATCAAGACGATCGTCGACCGGTCGGTCGCCGAGTACACGGCGCTGAATCTGCCGATGCTGCAGGCCGAGCTCGACCAGCAGGCCGCCCGCAACCGCGCGCGCAGCTATCGCCCGGGCGAAGGGCTGGACCCCGAGTTCGAGGGGCTGCCGATGGACCCCGACCCGGTGCCGGGCGCGCCCTTCCTGTTCACGATCGCGGGGCTCGCCGAGGAGGCCGACGCGCACGTGCCCGCACTGCCCCCGCTGAGCGAAGAGGCGAAGGCGGCGCTCCGGCAGGAGGTCGGGCTCGCCGACGACTACGCGAACATGGTGGGCCGCGAGGTGTGCACGATCCTGCTGCACCATCGCCTGCGCATCCAGGCCGCCGTGACGGAGTATGTCGAGCCCCAGATCGAGGCGATGCTCGCCGATCTCACCAAGTCGCTCGACGCACCGTTCGACCCCCACGACCCCGGCGACGCTCCGCGGCTAGACTGACGCCGGCCCCGTCACTGCGGCACGGCCTTGCCCGCCGGTCGCACGCGCTCCCACTCTCCACATCCCTGCTCGCCCACGTGGCTTCTCGGGAGGTGGGTTTTGTTAGCATGACCGGGTTTGTTGTCGCACTGGGCGGCATGGGTGAGCGAACACCGGGAGGTGTGGGTGGTGGCTGCGCGGCTTCCCTCGGCACCTCCGATCCTTCCGGGACTCGCGTACATCCGCCCGCTCGGCTCGGGCGGCTTCGCCGACGTCTTCCTGTACGAACAGGACATGCCGCGCCGCAACGTCGCGGTGAAGGTCATGCCGAGCGACGTCCGCGACCCGGAGCTGCGGCGCATGTTCAACGCCGAGGCCGACGTGCTCGCGCACCTGTCGGCGCACCCGTCGATCGTCACGGTCTACCAGGCGAGCATCTCGGCCGACGGGCGTCCCTACATCGTCATGGAGTACTGCCCGGGCTCGCTCTCGCAGCGGTACCGGGTCGAGCGCATGCCCGTGGAGGAGGTCCTCGCGATCGGCGTGCGCATGGCGAGCGCGCTCGAGTCCGCGCACCGCGCCGGCCTCATCCACCGTGACGTCAAGCCCAGCAACATCCTCATCACCACCTTCGCCACCCCGGTGCTCGCCGACTTCGGGATCTCGGCGTCGCTGCAGCGCAAGAGCGGCGGCGAGGTGCTCGCGATGTCGATCCCGTGGAGCGCTCCCGAGGTCGTCGCCGAGCAGACGAGCGGCACGGTGACGAGCGAGGTGTGGAGCCTGGGCGCCACGGTGTACTCGCTGCTGGCCGGCCACAGCCCGTTCGAGCGCCGCGAGCGCGGCCAGAACACCAAGGAGCTGCTGCGCAAGCGCATCGCGCGCGCCACGTACGTCGAGATCCCGCGTGCCGACGTCCCGGCGTCGCTCCAGGCCGTGCTCGCGACCGCGATGAGCCGTGATCCCGGGCGCCGGTACTCCTCCGCGCGGGCCTTCGGCGAGGCGCTGCGCGACGTGCAGTCGGGTCTCGGCCTCTCACCGACGCCGCTCGAGATCCCCGACGACGAGTGGTCGCCGGCATCCGCTCCCGTCGACTTCTCCGACTCGGCGCTCCGCGGCCCTGCACGCTCGCACATCGAGCGCGACCTCACCCGCAAGTCGCGCGCCGGCACGGGGGTCGCCGCTCTCGCCCGCGACGAGGACACCGAGATCTCGGCGGCCTCCCGTCGCCGTGCCGGCCGAGCGCTGCCGTGGGTGATCGGCATCGGCGCCGGGCTCATCGCGGGCGCCGCGGCCGTCGTGGCGGCCCTCTTCGCCGTCGGGGCGCTGTGATGGCGGGGGGCAGCACGTCGTCAGGGCGGACCACCAGGTCGATGAGGCGCGGCACGATCGCCGGCCTCGTCGCGGCCGGCGCCGTCATCGCCACGGTGATCGGGATCAGCGTCGTGTGGCCGGGGCTCGACGCCCAGGAGACGCCCGATGTCGACGCCGCCGTGTGGGCGCTGCAGACCGGCGACGGCCGTCGCTACGCCCGCGTCAACACGTCGGTGGGCGAACTCGACACCGTGCGCAGCATCAGCAACCCCGACGAGGTCGTGCAGACCGGCGACGCCGCGTACCTCTTCAGCGACAGCTACAGCACGCTCACCCGCATCGACTCGGCGATGCCGGCCGACCTCGACGAGGAGGCGCTGGAGTCCTCGCAGAAGACGCCGGCCGGCACCACCGAGGCCGTCACAGCGGGGGACTACGTCGCCTACCTGACCGACTCGGGCGCGGTGTTCGCCGGGCGCCTGTCGACCGGCTCGGCCGCGCAGCTCGACCCGTTCCGGTCGGACGGCGACGAGGACACCCCGCAGTACACCGCCGACGCCATCGCGGTGGACCGGCGCGGCATGCTGTTCGCGTACTCCCGCGCGGACGGCTCGGTCCTGCGCTACGACATCGGCGAAGCCGACGTGCGCGGTCGTGACGCCCTCGACGCCGACGGGCTCGAGGCGCCCGCCGTCACCGCCGCGGGCGACACGTGGGCGGTCGTCGACACGGACGACGGCGACGTGTGGCTGCGCGGGCAGGATGCCTCGACCCAGGCGCCGACCACGAGCACCGTGGTGGTCGGCGCGCCCGATCCCGCCGGCTCGGCCGTGTACCTCGCCGACGACACCGGGCTCGTGCGCGTGGCCGCCGACGGCTCGGGGATCGAGACCGTCGTGGGGCAGGGCGACGGCGCCGTGCTCGGCACGCCGGCTCAGCCCGTCACGCACGACGGCGAGACCTCTGCCGCGTGGCTGGGCGACGACCGCGGCCTGCTGTGGCGCTCGAGCGGTGAGCGGATCACGCTCGACTACGCCGAGAACACGCTGGCCGATCAGCGGCGGCCGGCGTTCGTGGCGAGCGCCTCGTCGGTGATCCTCAACGAGACGCGCTCGGGATGGGCGTGGTCGGTGCCCGACGGCGACCTGATCACCTCGAGCCAGGACTGGAGCCTCGACGATCGCACCGATCCCGACGCCGTGCCCAGCGACGAGCAGCTGCAGGTCGTGCTCGACCCGAAGCCGCCGGTCGCCGAGCCCGACTCGTTCGGCGTGCGGGCGGGCGCGCTCGCGACGCTCCCGGTGCTGCTCAATGACCACGACCCCAACGAGGACGTGCTCACGATCGACCCGGACTCGGTCACCGGCCTCGACCCGGCCTTCGGCGTCGTCTCGGTGACCGACGACGATCAGCGACTCGCGGTGCGCGTGCAGGCGGGGGCGACGGGCTCGGCGACGTTCTCGTACGCGGTCAGCGACGGCACGGCCGCGGACGGCCTGCGGTCGGAGCCGACGACGGTGACGCTCACCGTCGCGGGTGCCGGCGCCGACTCCGCCCCCGAGTGGTGCGGCGTCGAGCGCTGCCTCGTGGAGTGGCCGCAGCCCGAGGTCGCCCGCGGCGGCACCGTGACGGTGCCCGTCCTCCCGGGATGGGTCGACCCCGAGGGCGACCCGCTGCTCCTCCTCGCGGTGGAGAACGTGACGGGTCAGGGCAGCGTCGCCGCGACGCCCGGCGGCGACGTCGTCTACCAGCACAGCGACGGCGGCGACGGCGGCGAGGAGCTCGTCGAGCTCGCCGTGACCGTGGCCGACACGCAGGGGCAGACGGCGGTGAAGTCGCTCGTGGTGAAGGTGTCGCCGCAGCCGCAGCTGGCCGCCCAGTCGTTCGCCGTCACCGACACCGTCGCCTCGGGCATCACCGTCGACGTCGCCGACCACGTGACCGGCACCGCCGGCACGCTGTCACTCGACTCGGTGCGGGTGCTCGACGACGCTGCGGCGACGGCCACCGTCGTGGGCGGCTCGACGTCGTTCGACTTCTCGGCGCAGAACCCGGGCACGTTCCGCGTGGACTTCACGGTCACCGACGGCGCCAGCGACGCCACCGGCACCGCGCGGATCACGCTCCTGCCCGCCGACGCGCCCGCGCAGCTCGCGACGTCTCCTGTCGTGGCCTTCGTGCACCCGCAGCAGGATGCGACGCTCGAGATCTTCGACGCGGTGTCGAACCCCACCCGTCGCGTGCTGCTGCTGAGCGACGTCGTGGCCCAGGCGGATGCTGGTGCCACGCTGTCGGTCGACGCGGTCGGGCAGAACCACCTGCGCGTCTCGGGCACGACCGCCGATGGCGCCGCCGGACGCCTGGGCACGGTCTCGTACGTCGTGAGCGACGGCACCGAGGACGCCGGTGCCGGCGTCGAGGGCGAGGCGACGGTGTACCTGCTGCCGCCGGCGCCCGAGCTCGCCCCGATCGCTGTCGACGACACCGTCGTGGTGCGTGCGGGCGCCCAGATCGACATCCCGGTGCTCGACAACGACATCTCGCCGTCGGGCGGTCGCCCGACCCTCAACCCCGAGTCGGTGCGGTCCTCGTCGGATGCCGCCCTGGCGTTCGCCTCGGGCGACGTGCTGCGCTACCTCGCGCCCGACGAGCCCGGCGAGTACGGCATCGAGTACTCGGTGTTCACCACCGGCGCGCCCGCGCTGGCCGACACCGCGGCGGTGCGCCTGCGCGTCATCGACGACGACGCGAACCGGGCGCCGGCGGCCGAGACGCTCGAGGGCCGGGTGCTGAGCGGCCAGTCCACCCTCATCGAGTTCGACGGGTTCGGCTCGGACCCGGACGGCGACGTCGTGACCCTCGACCGCATCATCTCCCAGCCCGAGCGGGGTGCGGCGACGATCACCGCCGACGGTGCAGCGATCATCTACACCAGCGTTCCCGGCGGCAGCGGGCAGGAGTCGTTCCGATATCGCATCGTCGACGCGTTCGGTGAGACCGCGGAGGGGACCGTGCGCGTGGGCGTGCTCGACAGCGAGGCCAACCCCAGCCCGGTCACCTTCACCGACTACGTGCAGGTGCAGGCGGGCGAGGGCAACTCCATCCGTGTGAGCCCGCTGTCGAACGACGTCGACCCCACGATGGGTGAGCTCACGGTCACCGACATCCGTCCCGATGTGCCGGCGACCCTTGTCGACGGCAGCGAGAACCCCGAGTACACGCGCCTCGACGAGCACATCGCGGACGTCGACGACGCGACGGTGCGCATCTCGGCGGGCGCCGCGCCCGGGACGATGTCGTTCCTCTACGACGTCGAGTCCTCGTCGGGCAACACCGGCCGGGGCCTCATCGTCGTGCGGGTGGTGCGAGAGAGCGTGCCCGACTACCCCGTGGTCGCCGACACGAGCCTCACCGTCGAGACCCGGGACGACTTCCTGCGCGGCGTGGACGTGCTGGCCGGCAAAGTCACCTGGTCGGGCGGCGACGTCGACGACCTCGAGCTGTCGCTGTGGGGCGAGCAGGAGGGGGTCTCGGCGCAGGGGTCGACGCTGCGGGGCGAGCTGCCCGAGAAGACACGACTGATCCCGTTCGCGGTGACCGGCGCGAACTCGTCGGGTGACGAGATCACCTCGTACGGCTTCCTCCGCGTCCCGGGCGACGACGACCTCGCGCTGACGCTGCGCGCCGGTGCGCAGACTCCCGAGGTCACCGAGCAGGAGTCGACCGCGTTCGACATGGCCGAGCTGGTCGCGCGTCCCAAGGGCGCGCGGCTGGAGGTCGGCGCCGAGGTCAGGGCATCGAGTGCCCGGCCCGAGGCGGTGTGCTCGGTCGAGGCCGGCACGACGGTGCGGTACGACGCCGGCACGGGCGCGCCCTGGGTCGACGCGTGCCAGGTGCCGGTGCGTCTCGAGGGGAAGACGGACTGGACCTACCTGTCGGTGCCGATCGCGGTGAAGCCCCGCGATCCGCAGCCCGAGCTGCGTCCCGCGTCGATCACGGTCGGCCCCGGTGAGACGGCGACCTACGACCTCCAGACCATGACGACGTGGCAGCTGCGGGCCGACTGGGACGGCATCGCCTACGCGACGGAGTATTCCGGTGCCGCGTTCGAGGTCGTCCAGAACGGCTCCGCCCTCACGGTGACCGGCGCCGACCGCGCCGTGCCGGGCTCGGAGGAGGTCGTGATGGTGTCGGTGACGAGCCACCCGGCCGTCGCCCCGGCCCGCCTCATCCTGCGTGTGGGGGCGGCGCCCTCGACGCTGCCGCAGGGGGGCACCGTGACCGCGCAGTGCACGCAGGCTTCGGGCTCGTCCTGCGGCATCCCGGTCATCGGGGCGGGCGGAGAGGTCAACCCGCTGCCGGGCACGCCTCTCGAGCTCGTGGACGTACGGCCCACCGGCGCGTGCGCGGGCGTGAGCTTCGCGAGGGCGTCGGCCACGTCGGTCACCGCATCCTGGACGGGCGACGCTCCCGGCGCGACGTGCACGGCGTCGTTCTCGGTGCGCGATGCCCAGGGCCGCATCTCCAGCTCCGAACGCGACGGCCGTGTGCTGCTCGACCTGCTCGGCTACCCCAAGGCACCCGCCAGCGTGTCGCAGACCTCGTACGCCAACGGCAGCGCGACGCTGCGGGTCGATCCCGGCCAGGCGCGGCTGGCGTACCCCGGGCTGACGGGCTTCGTCATCCGCTGGAACGGGCAGGAAGTCGCCCGCTGCTCCGCCGACGGCGTGTGCCCGGCGATCGCGGCACCCAACGGCGAGCCGCGCACCTACGAGGCATGGGCGGTCAACGCGGTCGGCGAGTCCAGGTCGAGCGTGCGCACCGTCGCGTGGGCGTACGACGCGCCGCCCGCGCCTCAGCGGGTCACGGCCGAGCCGGTCGTGACCGGCGACGGCAGGGGCGGCATCGTGTCGCTCGTGATCGACGGCGTCGACACCGCATCGACGGGCAGCCTCGAGATCAAGAGCGACACCGGCGAGACGGTGCGCGTGCCGGTGAACGGCAACCGCCCGACCGTCGAGGTGCCGTGGTACCGCGTCGGCACGAACGACTCGACGCTGGTGACGGTGACGCCCTTCTCCCGCTTCGACCTGCCCCCCGGCCTCGCCGGCAGTTCGTCCGGCCGCAGCGCCACGGTGCAGACGAACGGCATCGGCAGCCCGCAGTCGCCGAAGCTCACGCTGAGCTCCTCCTCGAACGGCGACGGGACGTCGACCATCACGGCGACGGCGTCGGCGGTGCCCAACGGGACCGGGTCGACCCTCCGCTACGGCATCGTCCGCGACGGACAGCGCTGCGTCACCGACGCGGAGTCCTCGGCGACGTTCACCGTGGACGACGGCGACGAATACACCTATCGCATGTGCGTCGAGTCGTTCTGGGGCGAGGAGGACCGGCCGTACGGGCGTGCCGAGACGACCGAGAGCGTGCGAGCCCGCCAGTCCGGGAAGAACCCGCAGAACTGGACGTTCGTGGTGGATGCCGCACCGAATGTCGACCAGAACGCCCAGCGCGCCGAATGGATCATCCGCGACGAGCCGACGACGACCGAGCGGATCCCGCGCAACAACCACGTCGAGTGGAGCGGCTGGGGCCCCGGAACCTCGGTGATCGGCCAGAATCCCGGCATCCAGGTGCGCTATGTGCACGACTGGTGGCCCGAGGCGACGGGATGGTCGACGGTCACGCCGCGGGCGGGCAGTGCGCCGTACCAGGTGCAGGCGAACTGGGCGATCACCTCGTGCGTGGGAGGCGGCAGGCTGACCACGAGGGGGTCGTCGTCCAGCGCTCCGAACGGGACGGCCGCGACGATCACGTTCGATACGTCGGCCGTGCGCTACTTCAGCCGCAACGGCCGGGACATCACCGACACCGCCGATCGCACCGCGGTTCCGGCCGGCACGGTCCGGGTCGAGGGTGTCAAGGTGACCGTCGACTGGAGCGCGCTGGGCTGGGGCCTCTCGTCGGCTCAGGCCACGATCCCCGCGTACACCAACTGCACCTCCAACGACCCGCTGCCGTCCGGCGTCGTCGCCGGATCCCCGGGCTCCTTCACGCCCGACTACGCGCGGCTGCCCGGCAACCTCAACGAGCTGCGCTCGATGGGTGCGCTCGGCCAGACGACAGCGTGGACCGCCGGACAGTACGTCTCGCTCGGCGACGGCAGCCAGGCCTACTGGGACGCCGCGGCCTGGCAGAGCGGCAGAGCACCCGCATCGACCCCCTGAACCCGGGCCCGCCGCACCGCACCGGGCCGCGGCATCCACCCCCTCCCCGACCCCAAGGAACGACATGACCATCACGCAGGAGCAGGCCGACTGGTTCGCGCGGACGTTCGGGCAGATCGCCGACAACGTCGAGCGCGCCGTGCTCGGCAAGCGCCACGTCGTCGAGCTCGTGCTCACCGCGATGCTCAGCGACGGCCACGTGCTCCTCGAGGACGTGCCGGGAACCGGCAAGACGTCGCTGGCGCGCGCGATGGCGCAGTCGGTGCAGGGCACCAACACCCGCATCCAGTTCACGCCGGACCTGCTGCCCAGCGACATCACGGGGCTCAGCGTCTACGACCAGAAGGAGGGCGTGTTCGAGTTCCACGCGGGCCCGATCTTCGCGAACATCGTGCTCGCCGACGAGATCAACCGCGCGAGCCCGAAGACGCAGTCGGCGCTCCTCGAGGTGATGGAGGAGGGGCGCGTCACGATCGACGGCGTCTCGCGCGAAGCCGGCGTGCCGTTCCTCGTGCTCGCGACGCAGAACCCCGTCGAGCAGGCCGGCACGTACCGCCTCCCCGAGGCGCAGCTCGACCGCTTCATGATGCGCACGTCGCTCGGCTACCCCGACCACGCCGCGACCGTCCGCATCCTCGACGGGGCCGCCGTCGCGACGGCGCAGCTGACGCCGATCATCACGCCGCAGGCGCTCGTCGGCATGGCCGACCTCGCCGCCGACGTGTACGTCGACGCGCTCGTGCTCGACTACATCGCCCGCCTCGTCGAGAGCACGCGCACGGCCGACGAGGTGCGACTGGGCGTCAGCATCCGTGGCGCCCTCGCCCTGACGCGCGCCGTCCGCACGCGGGCGGCCTCGCAGGGCCGCACCTACGCGACCCCCGACGACGTCAAGACGCTCGCCGTGCCGGTGCTGTCGCACCGCCTGATCCTGCACCCCGAGGCCGAGTTCGACGGCGTCACGGCCGAGACGGTGGTCGGGCAGGTGCTGCTCGACGTGGCACCGCCCTCGAGGCGCGAAGCGGTATGAGCACACCCGAGCGCCGCGGCGGCTCCACCGGAACGATGGAGCCGCGCATCACGCGCACCGTCCAGGCCACCGGCACGACCGGCCGCACGCACGTGACCGCGACGGCCACGAGCGTCGGCGAGTCGCGCCGCGGTCGCGCGTTCGTGCGCGCCG
>DATEOM010000610.1:0-4873 GCA_035274105.1 Microbacterium sp. | reverse complement strand
GACCTTCCACGCCAAGTCCGAGCTCGTGAAGGCGCTCAGCACCGGGGGAGTGGCGGTGCTCAACGCCGACGACGCGCGCGTCGCCGCGATGGCGCCGATCGCCGCGGAGCAGGGCGCGAGCGTGCGCTGGTTCGGCCGCGGCCCAGCCGCTACCGACGTGCGCGCCGACGACGTCGTGGTCGCAGCATCCGGAACCTCCTTCACCGTGACCGCCGACGGCGTCTCGCTGCCGCTGCGCCTGCGGGTGCTGGGCGAGCACCACGTCATGAATGCGCTGGCGGCGATCGCCGCCGCGACGACGCTCGGCGTCTCGCTCGCCGACGCCGTCGCGCGCCTCGAGACCGTCGAGATCGCCGAGCGGTGGCGCATGCAGCCCCTCGGGTCGGATCGCGTGCGCATCATCAACGACGCGTACAACGCCAGCCCCGACTCGATGGCGGCAGCGCTGCGCACCCTCGCGCAGATCACCGGTCCCGGTGAGCGCACCGTCGCCGTGCTCGGCGCGATGAGCGAGCTCGGCGAGTACGCCGAGGAGGAGCACGACCGCGTGGGCCTCTTGGCCGTGAGGCTCGGCATCCAGCGGATCGTCGTCGTGGGCGACCCCGCCCGCCGCATGTTCCTCGAGGCCGTGGCGCAGGGCTCGTGGGACAACGAGGCCGTCTTCTTCTCCACCGCCGACGAGGCGTTCGACTACCTGCAGGGCGAACTGCGCGACGGCGACCGCGTGCTGGTGAAGTCGTCGAACTCCGCCGGGCTCCGGTTCCTCGGCGATCGTCTGGGAGAATCGTTCTCGTGAGATCTCTCCTTACTGCGGCGGCGATCTCGCTGGCATTCACCCTCTTCCTCACCCCCGTGTTCCTGCGGCTGTTCCGCAAATGGGGCTGGGGTCAGGTGATCCGGACGCCGGAAGACATCCGCAACCCCAACCACCAGACGAAGCGCGGCACGCCCACGATGGGCGGCACGATCTTCATCGTCGGCACGATCGTCGGCTACCTGGTCGGCTGCTACGTGGGCAACAACCCGCCGACGGTCTCGGGTCTGCTGGTGATCTGGATGATGGTCGGCCTCGGCGTCGTCGGCTTCATCGACGACTACATGAAGGTGCGCCAGCAGAAGTTCATGGGCCTGAGCGGCTGGCGCAAGGTCGCCGGGCAGGTCGCCGTCACCGTGCCGTTCGGCATCGTCGCGCTGAACTTCCCCAACCAGTTCGATCAGACGCCGGCGTCGCCGTACATCTCTGTGTTCCGTGATGTGCCGGCGCTGGGCTTCATGACCCTCGGGCTCATCATCGGCTGGATCCTCTACCTCGCGTGGGTGACCTTCATCGGTGTCGCGTTCTCCAACAGCACGAATGTGACGGACGGCCTCGACGGCATGGCCGCCGGTGCGGCGATCTTCGTCGTCGGCGCCTACAGCCTGATCGCGTTCTGGCAGTTCAATCAGGCGTGCTGGGGCGGTGACGCCCTCTCGGCGGCGGCGAAGGCCGCGTGCTATCCGACACGCGACCCGTTCGATCTGGCCATCATCTCGGCGTCCTTCGTCGGCGCGCTCGTCGGGTTCCTCTGGTGGAACGCCCCCAAGGCCAAGGTCTTCATGGGCGATGTGGGCTCGATGGCCATCGGCGGCGTCATCGCCGCGATGGCGATCCTCACCCGCACCGAACTGCTCGCCGTGCTGGTCGCGGGCGTCTTCATCATCGGCCCCGGCTCGGTGATCCTGCAGCGCCTCTACTTCAAGATCACGCGCGGCAAGCGCCTGTTCCTCATGAGCCCGTTCCACCACCACCTCGAGCTGCGCGGCTGGTCGGAGGTCACGATCGTCGTGCGTATGTGGATCATCGCCGGCCTCCTGGCGGTGTCGGGCGTCGGATTCTTCTACGTCGAATGGCTCTCTCGTACATGACCTCGGAACGCCTCCGCACCCTCACCAGCTGGAACGCCGACTGGAAGGGGCTGCGGGTCGCCGTGCTCGGCCTCTCGGTCACCGGCTTCTCCGTCGCCGACACGCTCGCCGAGCTCGGCGCCGACGTCCTCGTCGTGACCGAGAAGGCCGATGAGGAGTACGAGCGTCTGCTGCCCGTCATCGGCGCGCGCCTGTGGACCGGGCCGCTCTCGTCGGTGCCGGCGGAGCTCATCGAGTTCGCGCCCGAGGTCGTCGTTGCTTCACCGGGCTTCGCGCCGCAGCATCCACTCGTCTCGTGGGCGCGGGAGAACGACATCGCGCTCTGGGGCGACGTCGAGCTCGCGTGGCGCGTGCGCGACAAGGTGGTGCGGGCAGACGGCACCCCCGCCGACTGGATCCTCATCACCGGCACCAACGGCAAGACCACGACCACGCGCCTGACGGCCACGATGCTCGTCGCGGGCGGCCTGCGCGCCGCGCCGGTCGGCAACATCGGCACGCCGGTGCTCGACGCGGTGCGCGACCCCTCCGGGTTCGACGCGCTGGTGGTCGAACTGTCGAGCCACCAGCTCTGGTACCTCGGGCTGCAGGACTCGCCCGACCCGCTGTCGCCGCACGCCGCCGTCTGCCTCAACCTCGCCGACGATCACCTCGAGTGGCACGGCTCGTTCGAGGCGTACCGCGACGCCAAGGCGCACGTGTACGACAACACGCGCGTCGCCTGCGTCTACAACAAGGCGGATGCCGCGACCCAGGCGATGGTCGAAGACGCCGAGGTCGTCGAGGGAGCCCGCGCGATCGGCTTCGACCTGGGCGTGCCCGGACCGAGCGACCTGGGCGTCGTCGAGGGCATCGTGGTGGACCGCGCCTTCCTCGAGGACCGCCACAAGAGCGCCCTCGAGCTCACCACGGTCGACGAGCTCGCGTCCCTCGGGCTCGCGGCACCGCACATCGTCGCGAACATCCTGGCGGCGGCGGCGCTGGCGCGATCGCTGGATGTCGCGCCCGCCGCGATCCGCGACGCGCTGCGCGGCTTCCGTCTCGACCCGCACCGCATCGAGGTGGTCGCGCGCCATGAGGGTGTCACGTGGGTCGACGATTCCAAGGCCACCAACCCCCACGCCGCGGCCTCGTCGCTCGCGGCCTACCCGGGCGCCGTGTGGGTCGTCGGCGGGCTCCTCAAGGGCGTCGACATCGCCGGACTCGTCTCCGGCCGCGGCGCCGGCGCGAAGGCGGCGATCGTGATCGGCGTCGACCGCACGGAGGTCGTCGCCGCGTTCGAGCGACACGCGCCGGCGGTGCCCGTGTTCGAGGTGGACGCCGATGAGACTGAAGAGGTCATGGCGCAGGTCGTCGAACTGGCGGCAGGGGTGGCGCGTGACGGGGACGTGGTTCTCCTCGCTCCCGCTGCCGCATCCTTCGACCAGTTCGCGTCGTACGCGGACCGCGGCCGCAGATTCGCTGCGGCGGTGAGGGAACGGATCGGAACGGGGGACCCGGGTGACCACGACGCAGCCGCCTCGGGCCCGACCGACGCGCCCCGCCACGACGACACCGGCGGCGACGACCGAGGCTGAGAAGCCGGCGCGTCGCGGCCTCGCGGCGCGGGTGTCGCTCGGACGCGTGTTCGCGCCGGTGCCGAGCGAGTTCCTGCTCATCGCCTCGACCACGCTGCTGCTGACGGTCTTCGGGCTGGTCATGGTGCTGTCGGCGACCTCCGCGATCGCGACCGCCCGCGGCGTCGCACCGTGGGAGGACGTCATCAAGCAGGTCGCGTTCGCCGCGATCGGCATTCCGTTGATGTTCATCGCCAGCCGCTTGCCGCTGACGTTCTACAAGAAGATGGCGTGGCCCGCCCTCATCGGTGCGATCCTGTTCCAGCTGCTCGTCTTCACGCCGCTCGGCATCGACATGGACGGAAACCGCAACTGGATCAACATCGGGGGCGTGCAGGCGCAGCCGTCGGAGTTCCTCAAGCTCGCGCTCGCGCTGTGGGTCGCGTTCGTCCTCTTCCGCAAGCGCACGCTCCTGGCCGACTGGCGGCACGTCTACATTCCGCTCGTCCCTGTCGCCGGGCTCGCCATCGCGACCGTGATCGCCGGCAGGGACCTCGGCACGGCGATGATCCTCGTGCTCGTCGTTCTGGGGGCTCTCTTCTTCTCGGGGGTGAAGCTCCGCGTGTTCATCCTCCCGATGGTCGCCGCGGTCGGCTTCGTCGCCTTCTACTTCGTCACCAGTCCCGACCGTATGCGCCGGTTCATGAGCTTCCTGAACCCGAACTGCCTCGAGGACTACTTCAACGACTGCTACCAGCCGCTGCACGGCATCTGGGGTCTCGCGAGCGGCGGCATCTTCGGATTGGGCCTCGGCAACTCGCGCGAGAAGTACGACTGGCTTCCCGCGGCGGCGAACGACTACATCTTCGCGATCGTGGGTGAAGAGCTCGGGCTGATCGGCTGCGCCGTGGTGCTGACCCTCTTCGCGCTCTTCGCGGTCGGCGCGTTCCACGTCATCCGCAAGACGGACGACCCGTTCGTGCGGATCGCCGCCGGCGGTATCACCGTGTGGATCGTCGGCCAGGCGCTCATCAACATCGGCGTCGTGCTGCGCGTGTTCCCGGTGCTCGGCGTCCCGCTGCCGTTCATGTCGCAGGGGGGTACCTCGCTCTTGTCGGTGCTGGTCGCTGCGGGTGTGCTGCTGGCCTTCGCCCGTTCGCTGCCCGCATCGGTCGCGCGCCGTGAGGCGCGCATCGCCGAAGCCCGCGCGGCCCGCGAGCGCGCGAAGCTCCGCGCCGTCCGCTGACCTCGGTTCGTTGCTCCTGGAGTCGTTGCTCCTGGGTTTGGGGCGCGATCTCTCCGTTGGGGCGGAGTTTCTGCGCCCCAACGGAGAGATCGCGCCCCGAACCCGAGCAACCCGGGGAACCCCGGGGCTTGGGGCGCGTCCCGTGCGGTCGGGGCGCACGGCGCAC
>DATEOM010000609.1:0-4560 GCA_035274105.1 Microbacterium sp. | reverse complement strand
CCTCGTCGAAGGGCCTCATCGCGGCCTGCACCATCACGGTCAGCGCAGCGCGGCGCGTACTCTGTCGACGATGACGTCGGTGGCCAGCCCGTAGCGCTCGTGGAGCGTCGGCAGCGCGCCGGCGTCGAGGAACTCGTCCGGGAGTCCGACCGGAATCACCTGACGCGCGACACCTCGACGCACCAGCGCGGAGGCCACCGTCTCGAACAGGCCGCCCACCACCGTGTGGTTCTCGAGCGTGACCGCCAGGCGCGGAGTGTCGAGCTCGCGCACGACGGTCTCTTCGTCGAACGGCTTGATCGTCGGCGCGTGGACCACGGCCACATCGATGCGGTCGGCGGCGAGGCGCTCGGCGGCCTGCAGCGCACGCATCGTCATGAGTCCGCTCGAGACGAACACCACGTCGCTGCCGGGGCGGACGACCTTCGCCTTGCCGAGCTCGAAGGAGTAGTCGTACTCGTCGAGGACGGTCGGCACGTTCCCGCGCAGCAGCCGCAGGTAAGTCGGACCGGCGGATGCGGCCAGCTGCGGCACCGCCTGCTCGAGGTCGATGGAGTCGCACGGGTCGACGATGGTGAGGTTCGGCATCCCGCGGAAGATCGCGACGTCCTCGGTCGCCTGGTGGCTCGGCCCGTAGCCGGTGGTGAGTCCCGGCAGCCCGCCCACGATGTTGACGTTGAGGTTGGGTTCTGCGATGTCGAGGCAGATGAAGTCGTAGGCGCGCCGGGCGGCGAAGACGGAGTAGGTCGAGGCGAACGGCACCAGGCCCACTTCGGCCATGCCGGCGGCGGCGCCGAACAGCAGCTGCTCCGCCATCCCCATCTGGAAGAACCGGTCCGGGTGCGCATCGCGGAAGATGTGCATGTCGGTGTACTTCGCGAGATCGGCCGACAGGCCGACGATGCGCTCGTCCTGATCGGCCGCGCGCGCGAGCGCGTGCCCGAAGGGCGCGGGCGCCGTCTTCTGTCCGGGGTCCGCGAACGAGGCGATCATGGCGGACGTCTTCAGCTTCGGGGCAGCGGCGCCCGTGGTCGCGGTCATCGCGAGCCTCCTTCGAATCCCGAGATCAGCTGATCCCGGCACACGGCCCACTCGTGCGCCTCGATGCGCATGAAGTGGTTCTTCTCCCGCTGCTCGAGCAGCGGCACCCCCCGGCCGACCTTCGTGTCGCAGACGAGCACGCTGGGCTGCCCGACGGGGTCGCGACCCTCGATCGCGTCGAAGGCGGCGAGGAGGGCTCGGGGATCGTTGCCGTCCACGCGATGCGTACGCCAGCCGAACGACTCCCACTTGGCCTCGACGGGCTCGATGGTCAGCACGGTCGCCGTCGGGCCGTCGGCCTGCAGCGCGTTCATGTCGACGATCGCGATCAGGTTGCCGAGGCGATGGGATGCTGCGCCCATCGCCGCTTCCCAGGTCGAGCCCTCGTTCAGCTCTCCGTCGGAGAGGAAGTTGAAGACCCGCGCGTCGCTGGCCCGGTGACGCAGCCCGAGCGCCATGCCGACCGCGACGGTCAGCCCGTGACCGAGGGATCCGCCCGAGATCTCCATGCCGGGCGTGTAGCTGGCCATGCCCGACATCGGCAGCCGCGAGTCGTCCGAGCCGTAGGTCTCGAGCTCCTCGACCGGGATGATCCCGGCTTCGGCGAGCGCGGCGTACAGGCCGATGGCGTAGTGGCCGGTCGAGAGCAGGAAGCGGTCGCGTTCGTCCCAGTGCGGGTCGTCCGCACGGTGCCGGAGCTGGTCGGTGTACACCGCGGCGAGGATGTCGGCTGCGCCGAGCGCCTGCCCGACATAGCCCTGGCCCTGCACCTCCCCCATCGCGAGGGCGTTGAGGCGGATGCGCTGCGCCGCGTCCCGCACGAGGGCGGTGCGCTCGCCCAGCGTCGTGGGGGATGCGGTGGCTGTCGAGGTGGTCATCGGTGACTCCGTTCGCGGCGGGCGTCGCCCGTCAGTGCAGGTGGCTTCCGCCGTTGATGTCGATCGTCGTGCCCTGGAGGTAGGCGGCCTCGTCGCTGGAGAGGAAGACGATGACGGCGGCCACCTCCTCGGGCGTGGCGGTGCGGCCGACCGGGATGTCGCGGACGATCGCGGCCTCCTGCTCGTCGGTCGACCCGACGCGGATGTTGGTGTCGACGGCCCCGGGCGTCACCGCGTTCACGGTCACGCCGGACGAGCCGAGCTCGCGGGCGAGCGCCTTGGTGAAGCCGAGGATGGCGGCCTTCGCCGAGGAGTACGGAACCTTGCCGAACACCCCGCCGCCGCGCTGCGCCGAGACCGAGGACATGTTGACGATGCGGCCGAATCCGCGCTCGATCATGCCGGGCACGAACGCCTTAGTGACGAGGTAGGTGCCGGTGGCGTTCACCGCCATCACCTTGTTCCACAGGTCGAGGGTGGTCTCCAGGAAGGGCACCGGCGAGGTGATGCCGGCGATGTTCGCGACGGCGCCGACGGCGGGCAGCCGGCCCGCCGACACCTCCGCTTCGACCGCGGTCGCAGCATCCGCCACCGACTGCTCATCGGCGACGTCGATGCGTCCGCCGTAGGTGGGAGCACCGGTCTCGCGGGCGAGAGAGGACGCGACGGCAGCGGCCGCGTCTCCATCGAGGTCGAGGATGGCGACGGCCCATCCGGCCTGCGCGTACGCCCGTGCGGTCGCCTGCCCGATCCCGCGCGGCGCGGCGGCGCCGGTGATGACGGCAGTCTTCGTGGTGCTCATCTTGTTGCTCCTTCGCCCGCGTCGTCGCGGATCGAGATGACCATACCTCACGATGATCGACAGTTCAACTGTCAGGTTGTTCGACTGTTGACAATGAC
This sequence comes from Microbacterium sp., assembly GCA_035274105.1. GTDB lineage: Bacteria > Actinomycetota > Actinomycetes > Actinomycetales > Microbacteriaceae > Microbacterium. Next base: position 1,741 of record DATEOM010000609.1, on the reverse strand, counting down.
CGGCGATCGCTCCATACTCGGATCACCGCTCGCCACCGCGAGGGACACAATGACGTGAGAAAGGCACGACGATGAGCGACACCTCCCTGCGGATGCGCGGGCCCGTCCTCGGAACGCCCGAAGCCAAGAAGGTCGCAGCCGGCTCCGGTGTGGGCGCCGTGATCGAGACCTACGACTTCATCGGCTTCGGCACCGCCGCGGCCCTCTACTTCGGTACGGCGTTCTTCCCCGGCAGCGATCCCCTCACCGGCACGCTGCTGTCGTTCGCCACACTGGGCGTGGGGTTCGCCGCCCGCCCGATCGGCGGCATCATCGGCGGGCACCTCGGCGACCGCGTCGGCCGGAAGCCGGTTCTCGTCGCGTCGCTGATCATCATGGGTCTTGCGACGTTCGTGATCGGCCTGCTCCCGACCTACGCGGCGGTCGGCATCATCGCCCCGATCCTGCTCGTGGTCGTCCGGATCGTCCAGGGCCTGGCGTTCGGAGCCGAGTGGGGCGGGGCGATCCTGATGACGTACGAGCACGCTCCCTGGCGAGCGAAGGGCGCGTTCACCGGCATCGTCCAGGCGGGCTTCCCGGTCGGCCTGCTGCTGGCCAACCTCGTCTTCCTGTTCAGCGTTCATCTGCCGGGCGACTGGGCGTGGCGCATCCCCTTCCTCGCCAGCATCCTGCTCGTCATCGTCGGCCTCATCATCCGCTCGAAGGTGCCCGAATCGCCCGTCTTCGAAGATGTGAAGTCGGAAGGCAAGATCCTCAAGGCACCGCTCGTCGAGGTCATCAAGACCGACTGGGGCAACATCCTCCGCGGCATCGGACTGCGCGTCGCCGAGACCGCCGGCTACGCGGTGGCCATCACGTACCTGATCTCGTACCTCAACACCAACAAGATCACCGAGAGCTGGCAGACGCTCACCGCGCTGTGCATCGCCGCCGGAGTCGGCATCTTCGCCACCTGGTTCTGGGCTCGCCTGACCGACAAGATCGGGCGACGGCCGCTGTATCTGATCGTCTGCGGCCTGGGCGTGCTGTGGGGCTTCCTGATGTTCCTCGGGGTCAACACCGCGGTGTACCCGCTGGTCGTCGTGGTCATCGTGCTGTCGTACGCCGTCTTCCAGAACGCCCTCGCCGGCTCGCAGGGCGCATGGTTCCCCGAGCTCTTCAACGCGAACACCCGCACCTCCGGCGCGTCGCTGGCGTACCAGATCTCCGCGATGATCTCCGGCTTCACCCCGTTCGTCACGACCCTGCTGTTCGGCTGGATCGGGTGGGTGGGCCCCGCAGCGCTGTTCTCCCTCTACGCGCTCGTCGGTCTCATCGCCGCGATCGTGACGCGCGAGACCTGGACCGCGGCGCAGCGCCAGGCGGCGGCAGAGGCCGCGGCGAACGCCGAGGCCGAAGCGCGCGCGGCTGTGACGGTCGGCTGACGACACCTTGCGGATGCGGTGCGCGGAGCCTCCGCGCACCGCATCCGTACAATCGTTGCGAAGGGGGCCTGACATGACGGACGGATCGGCGATCCTCGGCCTGAAGCGGATGACCCTGCGGGAGCAGGCGGTCGACACGCTCCGCCACGCGATCACGAGCGGCGAGCGACTCGAGGGCTGCCCGCACCTCGAACAGCCCGCGAAGCTCGTCCTCCGACATCTGACGCACCAGCAGACGCCCCCGGGACGTCTCGGTGAGCAGCCCCTCGTTCTGGAGGAGGCGCATCGCCTCGCGAAGCGTGCCGCGGCTGATCTGG
>DATEOM010000608.1:0-5378 GCA_035274105.1 Microbacterium sp. | reverse complement strand
ACGTTGGCCAGCGACAGACCGAGGATCGACGTGACACCCGACACGAACAGCAGGACCCCCACCTGGAGGTCGTTGATGCCCAGGTCCACCTTCACCGCGGGCAGGCGGGACGCCCACGACGCGAAGCCGACGCCCATGATGAGGAAGATCGTGAAGATCGCGGTGCGCCAGGCGACCAGCTGCCGACGGGTGAGCGCGGTATCCATCCGGACATGCTACCGAATCGATTCGACATCGCGTGATCCGGACGGACTACGATCGTGACAGCATGAGCCGACAGGACACCGGCATCCGCCGCGCCACGATCTCGGACGTCGCCCGCGAGGCCGGCGTCTCACCGTCGACCGCCTCCGTGGTGTTCAGCGGCAAGACGCCCGTGTCCGAGGCGACCCGTCGCCGTGTGCTCGATGCGGCGGCCGCGCTCGGCTACACCGGACCCGACCCGCGTGCGGCGTCGCTGCGCCGTGGCCGCTCGGGGATCGTCGGCGTGGTGTTCGAGGAGCACCTGGGCACCGCGTTCCTCGACCCGGTGAAGACCCTCATGATGGACGGCCTCGCCGACGCCGTCACCCCGCTCGGCGCCGGGCTTCTGCTCCTGCGCGACCACGAGCCCACCGGGAGCGGCCCTTCGCTCACCACCGCGCCGCTCGACGCCGCGGTGCTCATCGGCTGCAGCGGCCTGCTGCGCGAGTCGCTCGAGACCGTCAAGGCACGCGGCATCCCGGTCGTCGTCATCGAGGGGGATGCCGGAGGCGACGTGCCGCGCATCGGACTCGACAACCGCGAGGCCCAGCGTCAGGCGGCGAGCCACCTGCGGGCGCTGGGGCATCGCGAGGTCGCCATCGTGACCCTGCCCGCGCGGGTCGACTGGCAGCGCGGCTGGCTGCACGACGACACGGCGGTCACCGTGGATGTCACGCGCGAGCGGCTCGCCGGTGCCCTCGACGTCTTCCCGGACGCCCCGGCCTTCGCGGCCGCGGGCAGCTTCATCGACGAGGGATTCGCGGCCGGCCGCGAGATCTTCGCCGACTCCGACCGGCGCCCGACGGCGGTCATCGCGCAGAGCGACCTTCTCGCGGTCGGCGTGATCCGGGCGGCCGAGGAGGCCGGCCTGCGGGTGCCGGAGGATGTGAGCGTCACCGGCTTCGACGGCATCGTCGTCGACGGCTTCGCGCCGTACGAGCTGACCACGCTCGTGCAGCCCGCCACCGACAAGGGCCGCGCGGCGGGTGCCGCCGTCGCCGCGATGCTCGAGGGCACCCCCGCGGCGTCGATCCGGTTCACCTGCACCTTCCGCGAGGGCAACACCACGGGGCCCGCGCCGACGACCGCCTGAGACTCGCCGCAACAGCTCGTGCGAGGCGGCGATGTATGCCGCTCGGGCGATCGGGCGCGAGGCGCCCGTTAGGATGGTGAGCGACACCCCGATCGCCTGGGCTCTGCGCCGTCCGCCTCGACCTGCGCTGCCGACGACCACGAGGAGGCCCGAATGCTCCTCGTTCTCGGCGCGTTCGCGGTCGTCCCGATCCTGCTCCCCTGGCTCGTGGCGCGCATCGGCGCTCGCGCTTTCTACGTCGCGGCGATCCTCCCGATCGCGGGATTCGTCTACGCCGCGATCCTCACGCCGCAGGTGCTCGCGGGTGATATTCCCTTAGAGACATACGCGTGGATCCCGCCGCTCGGCATCGACCTCTCGATGCGGATGGACACGCTGTCATGGCTCATGACGCTGGTCGTCACCGGCGTCGGCGCGCTCGTGATGGTCTACTGCCGGTGGTACTTCCGCGGCAAGAAAGACAATCTCGGCCAGTTCGCCGCGGTGCTGCTGGCGTTCGCGGGGGCGATGTACGGGCTGGTCCTCACCGACGACCTCGTCGTGCTCGTGATGTTCTGGGAGGTCACGAGCGTCCTGTCGTACCTCCTCATCGGCTACTACAACAAGCGCGCGGCGAGCCGTCGCGCGGCCCTCCAGGCACTCCTCGTGACGACGCTCGGCGGACTCGTCATGCTGATCGGCGTCGTGCTGCTCGTGGTCGACGCGGGAACCTCCAGTATCTCGACGATCCTCGCCGAGGCCCCGTCGGGCCCGATCGTCGACGCCGCACTCGTGATGATCCTCGTCGGCGCGCTCAGCAAGTCGGCGATCTTCCCGTTCCACTTCTGGCTTCCCGGTGCCATGGCGGCGCCCACTCCGGTGAGCGCCTACCTGCACGCGGCGGCCATGGTGAAGGCGGGCATCTACCTCATCGCGCGCTTCGCGCCGGTGTTCGCGATCGCCCCGACCTGGCGGCCCATCGTGGTCGCGCTCGGCGTCTTCACGATGCTGCTCGGCGGCTTCCAGGCGCTGCGCGAGACCGACCTCAAGCGCGTTCTCGCCTTCGGCACCGTGAGCCAGCTGGGCCTCTTGACCGTCGTGCTCGGCTACGGCACGCGGGATGCTGCGCTCGCAGGTCTTGCGCTGCTGCTGAGCCACGCCCTCTTCAAGTCGGCGCTGTTCCTCGTCGTCGGCGTCATCGACCGCCAGCTGTCGACCCGCGATCTGACCGAGCTGTCGGGAGTGGGCCGGCAGGCGCCGGTCATGGCGACGTTCTCGATCATCGCCGTCGCGTCGATGATCGGCATCATCCCGACCATCGGCTTCGTCGCCAAGGAGGGCGCGCTCGCCGCGCTGCTGCACGAGGCGCTGGGCGGCGCGGTGTGGGGGATCGTGGCGCTGATGGGCGTCGCCGTGGGCTCGGTGCTCACGGCGGGGTACGGCATCCGTTTCCTCTGGGGCGCCTTCTCGACCAAGCGCGAGGCGAACGGCGACCGTATGCCCGATACGGAATGGCCCGACCCGCCGATCGGCTTCCTCGTGGCGCCGATCGTGCTCTCGGGTCTCACCGTCGTCGCGGGCGCCTTCGCGCCGTGGCTCGACAAGGCGTTCGCGCCCTACGCCGACCAGGCGCCGCTCTCGACGCCGGGCGTCGCGGCTCCCGAGCATCCCGCGCACCTGGCGCTCTGGCACGGCCTCGAGCCGGCACTCTGGATCTCGCTCGCCACGATCGCGATCGGCGTGCTCGTCTTCTGGCTGACGCGGGGCTGGCGTCCCGTGAAGCGCCTGCTGCCCTTCACCGCGGCCGAGGCGTACAACGGCACGCTGCGCGTCATCGCGCGCCTGTCGGTGATCACCACCAGCCTCACCCAGCGCGGCTCACTGCCCGTCTACGTCGGCACGATCTTCGTCGTGTTCGTCGCCGCCGAGGCGACCGCGCTGCTCGCGAGCGACGACTGGCAGGCGAAGCTCGACGCGTATCAGACGCCCACGCAGCTGCTCGTCGCCCCGATCATGATCGCCGCCGGACTCATCGCGATCCGCGCGCGCAAGCGCTACACCGGCGTCGTGCTGGTGTCGGTGACGGGCCTCGGCATGGTGCTGCTCTTCGCCACGAGCGGCGCCCCAGACCTCGCGCTCACCCAGATCCTCGTCGAGACCGTGACCCTCGTCGCGTTCGCGCTGGTGCTGCGCCGCATCCCGTCGCGCCTCGGCGAGCACAACGCGTCGGTCTGGCCGGTCGCCCGTGCCGTGCTCGGCGCGGCGGTCGGCCTGACGATGGCGCTCGTCGCGATCGTGGCGACCAGCGCCCGCGTCGAGAAGCCGATCTCGGACGCCTTCCCCGACCTCGCGTACGAGCTCGGCCACGGCAAGAACGTCGTCAACGTCGCCCTCGTCGACCTGCGCGGCTGGGACACCATGGGAGAGCTCTCGGTGCTGATTCTCGCGGCGACGGGCGTGGCATCCCTCGTGTTCGTCACCCATCGCGCCGACACGCTGTCGCGGGGCATCGCGCCGTTGCCGGCGGGGGCGACGCGCGCTCGGCGCCCGCTGGTCGAGACCTCCGACGGACTCAAGCAGCGCGGCGACGTGAGCGGCAGCGGGCGGATGGCCTGGCTCGTCGGCGGCCAGCGGGTGCGGCCCGAGAACCGTTCGATCATGCTCGAGGTGATCGTGCGGATCCTCTTCCACACGATCATCATCGTGTCGCTGTACCTGCTCTTCGCCGGACACAACCTGCCGGGCGGGGGTTTCGCGGGCGGCCTCGTCGCCGGTATGGCGCTCGTCATGCGCTACGTCGCGGGCGGACGCTACGAACTCGGCGCAGCCGCCCCCACCGACGCTGGGCGCCTGCTGGGGACGGGCATGACGATCGCCGTCGCGTGCGCGATCGTGCCCGTGTTCTTCGGCGACCAGCCGCTCACGAGCTACTTCTGGGAGTGGGACGTGCCGCTGCTCGGACACGTCGAGTTCGTCACGTCGACGCTGTTCGACATCGGCGTGTACCTCGTCGTCATCGGGCTGGTGCTGGACGTGCTGCGCAGCCTCGGCGCCGAGGTCGACCGTCAGGCGCAGGAAGCTCGCGACCAGCAGGCGGTGACGGTGCCGTGAACGTCTCCTTCGTCCTCATCATCGTGATGGCCGTGCTCTTCGCGTGCGGCGTCTACGCGATGCTCGAGCGCAGCCTCACGCGCGTGCTCATCGGGTTCCTGCTGCTCGGCAACGCGACGAACCTGCTGCTGCTGATCGTGATGGGAGAGCCGGGCGTCGCGCCGTTCTTCGGATCGGCGTCCGTCGGCGAGATGTCGGACCCGCTCCCGCAGGCCCTCACCCTCACCGCCATCGTCATCACCTTCGCCGTCTCAGCGTTCCTCCTCGCCCTCATCTACCGGTCGTGGCAGCTCGGTCAGGCCGATACCGTCACCGACGACGAGGCGGACATCGAGGTGCGCTCTCGCGGTGCCGCCGACGAAGACACCATGGACGAGGAAACCGAGATCGAAGACGCAGACGACGATGCCACCACGGACTTCGTGGGCACCGCGACCGCGCCGATCATGATCCTCGGCGCGAAGGACGTCGCCGGCCTGCGCGACGACGCGCCCGTCGATCGCGCCGACCGGCGCGACGGTGCCGACTCGCGGGAGAGGGGTGACGACGCATGATCGAGATCGCCCCCGCCCTCGTCCCGCTCCTCGTCACGCTGCCGCTGCTCGGGGCCGCCGTCGCGCTCATCGCGGGCCGTCACCGCAAGACGCAGGTGGTCGTGTCGGTCGTGACGCTGAGTGCGGTGACCGTCATCGCGGCGATCCTGCTCTACGTCGTCGACACCGGCGACAAGCCGATCGCGGTGTCGGTCGGAGGCTGGCCCATCCCGTTCGGGATCGTGCTCTACGTCGACCGGCTCGCGGCGCTCCTCGTCGTGGTGTCGAGCATCGTGCTGCTCGCGGTCCTCCTGTTCTCGGTCGGCCAGGGCGCGGCCGACGGCGACGACGACACGCCGGTCTCGATCTTCCACCCGTCGTACCTCATCCTGGGCGCGGGCATCTTCAACGCCTTCATC
>DATEOM010000607.1:0-2630 GCA_035274105.1 Microbacterium sp. | reverse complement strand
GAGGCGCTCGAGGTGCGCGTTCGAGAAACGCCCCTCGGGGTCGAGGCGCTCGAATACCGCGCGCGCGTCGGCGAGGCGCGGGTGCACCCGCTCGATCGCGGCGCGGTCGAAGCCGTGCACCTTGCCCCAGTGCGGACGGGCGCCGAACGGCTCGAGCACGGCCTCGACGCGCGCGACGGCCGCAGCGACGTCGTCCGGGTGGTTGTGCCACGTGAAGTGGATGATCACGACGTCGCGCCGGTACGCCGGGCTCAGCCACAGCTCGTCGGCGGCGGCGGTGCGCAGCTCGGTCCAGATGAGATGCGGACGGATGCTGTCGCCCAGGGTGCGCACGGCGTTCAGCGCCGCGGGCGCCTCGGCGCGGGCCACGAAGTACTCGCTCTGGATCTCGTCGCCGAACGAGGGCTCGGCGTCGAGGCGGAAGTGCGGGAGCCGCAGCATCCAGGGTCCCGGCATGGAAAGCTCCGTGACGTTGTCCTCCAGGCCCAGCGGCGACTCCTCAGCCTGGGCCCGCACCCCGTCGAGGATCGTGTCGGGCACGGCGTCCTCGTCGGCGTCCAGCCGCGACTTCACCCATACGAAGCCGACCGACGGCTCCTCCCAGCGCGAGAACACCGAGACGCTGTACCCGACGGACGTGAGCGCGTCCCAGTCGGCGAGCGCCGCCTCCCACGAGACCCCCGAGTAGATGTCCTGCCGGGCACGGAACGCGGGCACGACGTCGAGCGTCAGCGACACCACGATGCCGTAGGCGCCGAGGCCCACCACGAGCGCATCGAAGTCCGCGTCGCCGCGGCGCACCTCGTGCACCTCGGCGTCGGCTCCGACGTAGCGCAGCGCCCGGACGGATGCGGACAGCACCGGGTTCGCGTCGCCCGATCCGTGCGTGCCCGTGGCTGTCGCACCGCCGACGTTGATGTGCGGCAGCGACCCCATGTTGCGCAGGGCCCATCCCCGGTCGTCGAGCCAGACCGCGAGCACGCCGTAGCGGATGCCCGCGGGCACGGTGACCGTCTGCGCGGCTTCGTCGAGCTCGAACTCCGCCGCGAACCCCGTCACGTCGACGAGCGTGCCGGTGGTGTCGGGCAGATCGGTGAACGAGTGCCGCGTGCCCAGCGCGCGCACACGCCCGGGTTCGCGAAGCACGCGCACGACGTCGTCGACCGAGGTCGCCGCCACGATCCGCGGCGCGGAGTACTCGTAGGTTCCCGCCCAGTTGCGCGGCATCGCGCCCCCTTCCGACGAAGCGATATGTCAGTGTGCGGCTTCGGCCGCGAGGCGCCGCGAAGCGGTCGCCATGTGCAGTGCCATCGCCGAGGCCGCCGCGTCCTCGTCCCCCGCTGCGATCGCGCGGAAGACGGCGTCGTGCTCGTCGATGGCGGCGCGTGCGGCGGTGTCGTCGTGGACGGCCCGGTCGGCGTACACCTGCAGCAGCGACCGCACGACGTGCAGCAGGTCGACGAGCGTGTCGTTGCCGGCGGCCGCCGCCAGCGCGTTGTGGAAGTCGCGGTCGGCCCGGGCGAAGGCCTGGAGATCCGCGACGCCGTCGCGCATGCGCTCGAGCGAGCCGGAGATGTCCTCCAGATCGGATGCTGCGGCCCGGCTCGCGGCGAGACGGGCGACGTAGATCTCCAGCCCCGAGCGCAGTTCGAGCAGCTCGGCGGTGTTCTTCTGCCCGATGAGGAGCCCCCACCGCAGCGTCTGGGGGAGCAGCTCGCTCGCGGTGCCGCGCAGGTACGTGCCCGAGCCTGGCCGGACGTCGACGATGCCGAGGATCTCGAGCGCCGCCAGGGCCTCCCGCACCGCGGAGCGCCCGACGCCGAGCGTCGCGGCGAGCTGCCGCTCGGGCGGCAGACGCGTTCCCGCTGCGAGCTCGCCGCTGGTGAAGAGATCCATCAGGCGGCGCGCAACCTCCGAGACCGGCGTGCCCGTCGGCAGCGCCCCTAGGGCCGCCGTGATCTCGGCCGAGCGGTCGTCGGGGTAGGCGGGCATGCGAACAACCTATCCTGCGTTCTTCGCCAGCGGAAGATTTGGTCAACCGGTTCTTGCATTTGGTCAACCGGTTTGTCACAATTGTCCGCAGGAACCACCTCGATCACCGTCGATGAGCAGGAGTCACTGTGGACCAGAACCAGACCGTCACGGACGCGCCACCCGTCGCGCGATCCGCCATCCGCAAGGTGTCGATCCGCCTCGTGCCGTTCGTCGCCCTGATGTTCTTCATCAACTACCTCGACCGCACCGCGATCGGGTTCGCCGCCCCCAACGGCATGAACGAAGACCTGGCCCTCAGCGCCGCGCAGTTCGGCTTCGCGTCGGGTGTCTTCTTCATCGGCTACATCCTGCTCGAGGTGCCCTCGAACCTGGCGCTGCACAAGTTCGGCGCCCGTCGCTGGCTCTCGCGCATCATGGTGAGCTGGGGCATCGTCGCGCTCCTGTTCACGTGGGTGCAGAACTTCGAGCAGCTCGTGGTGCTGCGCTTCCTCCTCGGCGTCGCCGAGGCCGGCTTCTTCCCCGGCGCGATCCTCTTCCTCAGCCTCTGGGTGCCCGCGCAGTACCGCGGCCGCATCCTCATGCTCTTCTACCTGGCCCAGCCGCTCACGACCGTCATCGGCGCCCCGCTCGCCGGC
>DATEOM010000606.1:0-2176 GCA_035274105.1 Microbacterium sp. | reverse complement strand
ACAACTGACCCGACTCGCAATCAGCGTCGCCCGGATACCCGGCGCGTTTCGACTCTGCGTTTCGACTCGCAAGCTCGCTCAACGACCGCGTTCCTCGCTCGCTCAACGAGCGAACGAGATCAGTCCTGGAAGAAGGATGCTGCGGCCCTGGCCTGGTAGGCCACGTCGTCGAGTTCGTCGCCCACGACGTTGACATGCCCGACCTTGCGGCCGGGGCGCGGCGCCTTGCCGTAGGTGTGGACCTTGGCCTGCGGATGCTCGTCCATCGCGGCGGCGAAGCGCTGGTCGAGGGACTCCTCGGCAGGACCGCCCAGGATGTTGACCATCACGGCCCATCCGGCGACCGGGTCGGTGTCGCCGAGCGGCAGGTCGAGCACGGCGCGCAGGTGCTGCTCGAACTGGCTGGTCACGGCGCCGTCCTGGCTCCAGTGGCCGCTGTTGTGCGGGCGCATCGCGAGCTCGTTCACGAGGAGACGCTCGTCGGTCGTCTCGAAGAGCTCGACGGCCAGCATCCCGGTCACGCCCAGGCCCTCGGCGATCGAGACGCCGATCCCGGCTGCCACCTGCTGCAGGCGGTCGCTCGAGTGCGGAGCGGGCGCGATCACCTCGGCGCACACGCCGTCACGCTGCACGGTCTCGACGACCGGGTACGCCCGGACCGCACCCGACGGCCGGCGGGCCACCTGCTGCGCGAGCTCGCGCGTGAAGTCGACGAGCTCCTCGACGAGGAGGGCGCCGCCGTGGGCGTCCTCGGCGAGGGTCGCGAACCAGTCGTCGGCCTCGGTGCCGGCCGACACGACGCGCACGCCCTTGCCGTCGTAGCCGCCGCGGGGCGTCTTCACCACGGCACGGCCGCCGTGGTCGTCGATGAAGGCCTGAAGCTCGTCGGCGTTCGTGACGGCCGCCCAGTCGGGCTGCGGCATCCCGAGTTCCTGCAGCCGCGCGCGCATGACGAGCTTGTCCTGCGCGAACCGCAGCGCGTGCGGACCCGGATGAACCTGCACCCCCTCGCCGACGAGAGTGGCGAGAACGTCCTGCGGCACGTGCTCGTGGTCGAAGGTGATGACGTCGACGTCGCGGGCGAAGGCGAGCACCGTGTCGGCGTCGCGGTAGTCGCCGACGGCGGTGGCGGCAAGGGATGCCGACATCCCCTCGTCTTCGGCGAGCACCCGGATCTCGACTCCGAGCTCGACCGCCGGCGCGATCATCATGCGGGCCAGCTGCCCGCCCCCGACGACTCCGACTCGCAGCGCCATGCCATTCCCTCTCGTCAGCCTCCCTCCATCATCCCGCACCGCGGGACGACGAACGCGCCGGCTCAGGCCTGCGGCAGCGGCGGCTTCGGCGGGGCCGCAGGCTGTACGCCCGGCGGAAGAGGCTGAGCGTCGCGGTGCGCGAGGATCTGGTTGACCTCGACCTGGTCGACGAGCGCCTCGTGCACGAGCTCGGCGCTGGGGATGTTCGCGAGCTTCAGGAGCTGGTCGACGCCGTTGGTCAGGGTGATCGTGCCGGCGCCCCACATCCGCTGCAGCAGTCCGCGGTGCACCTTGAGGGTGTAGCCCCGCACGTGCGCCAGCTCACGCCGCTTGACGGAGAAGACTCCGCGACGTTCCATGACCCGCCGCGTCGTGATCGTGTAGACGTGGCCGAGCCACGACAGATACGGCAGCACGACGAGCAGCAGCATCACGAGCGCAGCGCCGGTGAGCAGCATCCAATTCTCGAAAGGTGCGGGGAGGTTGCCGTAGAAGTAGCCGACGGCACCGGCGACGATGATCAGCACGAGCGCCGACCAGGCCAGGCGCCGCGCGTGGGCGCGGAAGCGGGCGACGAGCAGCTCCGGTGTGGGCGCACCGGGGGCGGGCGTGAGGGGCCTGCCCCCGTAGCTCGTCGGCTGCGTCATACCCCCATTGTGCGGGTAACGGGCGACAGCGCGCTGATCACCCGCCGATTCCGTCCCGCGCTGCGTTTCGACTCGCAAGCTCGCTCAACGATCGGGAGGGGGAAGCTCGCTCAACGATCGGGAGGGGCGGCTCGCTCAACGATCGGGAGGGGCGGCTCGCTCAACGATCGGGAGGGGCAGCTCGCTCAACGATCGGGAGGTGCGGCTCGCTCAACGATCGGGAGGGGCAGCTCGCTCAACCCAGCGTCAGGCGGGGCGGCTTCGCACGTGCAC
>DATEOM010000605.1:0-2879 GCA_035274105.1 Microbacterium sp. | reverse complement strand
GGCTCGGCGTAGGGCACCGGGCTGACGACCGCGCGCACCTCGATCTGCTCGTGCGGCTCGACAGTCGTCTTGCCGGAGCCGCCGTCGGGCTCACCCCACACCACGCGCACCTCGGCGCCGATCGGCACGTCGCGGTCGACGGTCGCGAGCGACAGTCCGCGCTTCTCGTTCGCCGTGACGCCGGTGAACAGCGACAGCCCGACGGTCTCGCCGTCGGCGTCGATCACCGCGTCGTAGTTCGACGAGCCGTAGTTCGCGTTCGGCAGGTCGAAGAACTGGTACCCGGGGCCCTCGCGGTCGATCACGCTGGCGAGGATGCGGCCGAGGTCCTCGTCGTTCCACGCGAGCGTCACCTTCTTGCGCTGTGTCTCGGGGTCGACCTGCTCCAGGGCCTCGCGGCCGATGAAGTCGTGGTCGAACTTCACGAACGAGCCGTAGCCGAGGTCCCACGGGTTGAGGTAGTAGTCCTCGATGTCGTCCGACACGAACGAGCCGGCGAGCGCGTTGATCGCCTCGTAGCTGTTCGCGGGCAGCCACTCGCGGTAGCGGCGCTCGATGTCGCCGCCGGTGTAGATCGCCGGCAGCGGCGACGGGATCCAGCCCGACTCGAGGGTGTTCGACGAGTACGCGCGCGAGCCGCACGGCTCGAGGCCGAACTCTCGGCCCGCCTCGAGCACGGCGTCGCGGATGCGCCCGTGCTCGGCGTACGGGCCCCAGATCTCCAGGCCCGGCGCGCCGGCCATGCCGTGGCGGAGGGTGCGCACCTGCTGCCCCGCGATCTCGAGCTCGCCCATGTGGAAGAACCGCACCTGCTCGACCTCGTGGCCCGCGAGCTTCTCGATGATGGGCCACGCGTTCGGTCCCTGAATCTGGAACCGGTAGAACTCGCGCGTGACGGCCTCGCCGTACGGGCGCGAGGGCGAACGGTCGTCGTAGCGGGTCTCGACGTCGTAGCCGCCGGTCTCGGCGTGGAACTGCAGCCAGTTCGCACCCGGCGCGCGGCCGACGTAGACGTACTCGTCCTCCGAGAGATGGAACAGGATGCCGTCGCCGATCACCCCGCCCGTCGACGAGGTCGGCACGAACTGCTTCGCGGTGTTCACCGGGAAGTTCGCGAACGAGTTGATGCCGGTGTCGGAGAGGAGCTTCAGCGCATCCGGCCCCGTCATGAAGAAGTTCACCATGTGGTGGGTCTGGTCGTAGAGCACGGCCGTCTCGCGCCACGCCTTCTGCTCGCGCCGCCAGTTGCTGAACTCGGCCGGCACCACCGGGTAGATGTACGTGCCCAGCTGCGAGTTGCGGAGCATCTCGACGACGCTCCCCCGTTCGTCCATCAGCTGCTGCAGATTGCTCGCCATGCCTGTCTCGACTTCCTCGTCCAGTGGTTCGTGCCGGGTGACCTGACCGCGATGCTACGTCGCGGCTATACCTACGTCCAGAGGTATTTGGTCGCCACGATTGTAGACAATTTGTTGACCATTTCGCCATGGGTGTGGTTCGCTGGCCCCATGACAGACACCGCCGTCGACACCCTCCTCGTCGTGAGCGCCCACGCGGGCGACTTCGTGTGGCGGGCGGGCGGAGCGATCGCGGCCGCGGCCCTCCGGGGCGAGCGCGCGGTGGTCGCCTGCCTCTCCTACGGCGAGCGCGGCGAGTCGGCGAGCCAGTGGCTGGACGGCAAGTCGCTGGACGAGATCAAGCACATCCGTCGCGACGAGGCCGAGGCCGCAGCATCCGCTCTCGGAGCCGAGATCGAGTTCCTCGACCTCGGGGACTACCCGCTCGTCGAGTCGCGCGAAGCCGTGTCACGCCTGGTCGACCTGTACCGGCGCGTGCAGCCCACCGTCGTGCTCACGCACACCCTCCGCGACCCCTACAACGGCGACCACCCCGCGGCGGCTCGGATGGCGCTCGAGGCCCGCGTTCTCGCGCAGGCGATCGGCGTCGCGAACTCCGACGGCACCTCCCCCACGAAGGACGACATCATCGGCGCCCCGCCGGTCTTCTTCTTCGAGCCGCACCAGCCCGAGCAGTGCGACTTCACGCCGAACGTGCTCCTCGACATCACCGAGGCGTTCGACCGCAAGCGCGCGGCGATGGAATGCCTGCCCGCCCAGAAGCACATGTGGTCGTACTACACCGACCTCGCGGTCCGCCGCGGCGTACAGCTCAAGCGCAACGCGGGCCCGAACCTGGGCCTTCACCACGAGACCATGGGCGAGGCCTACATGCGGCACTTCCCGCAGGTCACCGCGGTGCTGTCGTGAGCGGGGTGCGCGCGTGATGAAGCCCGTGATCGTCACCGACATCGAGCGGACGGATGCTGCGACCGCCCGCGCGCTCGGATCGCACGGCGTCGCCACGGTGCACGAGGCGATGGGCCGCACGGGACTCGTGGGACCCGGCATCCGTCCCATCCAGAACGACGTGCGCGTCGCCGGAACCGCCGTCACGGTGCTGAGCCACCCCGGCGACAACCTCATGATCCACGCCGCCGTCGAGCAGTGCCGCGAGGGCGATCTGCTCGTGGTGTCCACGACGTCACCCTCGAGCGACGGCGCGTTCGGCGACCTCTTCGCCACCGCGCTCAAGGCCCGTGGCGTGCGAGGGCTCGTCACGACCACCGGCGTGCGCGACATCGCGGATCTGCGCGAGATGGGCTTCCCGGTGTGGTCGGCGGCGGTGTTCGCGCAGGGCACCGTGAAGGCGACGCCCGGATCGGTGAACGTGCCGATCGTCGTCGCGGGGGCGACGGTGCGGCCGGGCGACGTCGTGGTGGCCGACGACGACGGCGTGGTGGTCGTCCCCCGCGAGCGCGCCGCGGCGGTGCTGGCGGCGGCGGACGCGCGCGTCTCGAAGGAGGCTGCGGACCGCGAGGC
>DATEOM010000604.1:0-3977 GCA_035274105.1 Microbacterium sp. | reverse complement strand
GAGGGGACGGCCGCGCGCTGGACGATCCCGTCGTCGAGCAGCACCTCCACCTCGACGGTCGGGTTTCCGCGCGAGTCGAGGATCTCACGGGCGCCTACAGCCTCGATCTGTGCCACAGGGGGTCTCCTTGCTTGGTGGAGGGTGGTTCGTCGGAGCGTCGTCGGTCCGCCCAAGAGTCTAGTGATGACGGATGCTGTGGCCAGAGGCGGCCGTCACACGACGAGTGCGATCGCGATCCCGTCGTAGCCCTTCGCGTCGAGCGTCTGGATGGCGGTGGCATCGAAGCGCGGGTCGCGGCCGAGCATCTCGAGCCCGCGCTGGACGCCGATGATCTGGGGATTCTCGGTCGCGGGGTTGGCCACCTCGCCGCCGCGGACCGTGTTGTCGACCATCACGACCGTCCCCGGGCGGCCGAGCCGAGCCGCCCAGTCCAGGTAGATCGTGTTCGACTCCTTGTCGGCGTCGATGAAGACCAGGTCGAACGGCTCGCCTCCCTCGAGGGTCGGCAGCACGTCGGCGCCGCGACCGAGCCGGATCTCGACCTTGTCGCCGACCCCGGCGCGATCCAGGTTCGATCGGGCGAGCTCGGCAGTGAGGGGCTCGGCCTCGATCGTCACCACGTGTCCGCCGGCGGGAAGGGCACGCGCCAGCCAGATCGTGGAGTACGCGCCGAGCGTGCCGATCTCGAGCACGCGTCTCGCGCCCGACATGCGGGCGATCAGGTGCAGCAGCTTGCCGTTGACCGGCGCGACCTCGATGGCTGGGAGCCCCGCGTCGTTCTGATCGGCGACCGCCTGATCGAGACCCGGATCGTGCCCGATGAGGAGGTCGGTGAGGTACGCGTCGACGCGACGCCAGGTGTCGGGGGTGGGATCCGCCATGCCCACAGCCAATCCTCCGCGCCCACCGGGCGTCAAGACCTGGCGGACGCCCGCTCCACCAGCGCCTCGAGCAGCGCCGCGCCGGTTGCGGCGTCGTCGACGGTCACGACGAAACGGCGCCCGCTGCTTCGGGCGACCTCGAGCGCCTCGCCGGTTCGCAGCACGATCCCGAAGCGCCGGCCGTGCGGTGCGATGCGCACGCCCCAGCCGCCGAATTCGCCCATCGGGTTCACCTCGACGCGCGCGGCCGAGGCGACCTCGGACAGCGGCACACGGAAGCGCGGGAGGCCGAGCACCGAGTCCACATGCACGCCGGTGTCGTCCACGCGCACGTGGAAGGCGAGCGTCGTCGCCGCGAACACGAGAAGCAGCAGCGCGATCCCGGTGAGGATCCAGCCGAGGAGCGGCTCGGCGCCGGTCGTCCAGGCGACGATGGCCGCGACGGCCACCGCGAGCACGGCGGCGACGACGGCGATCGCTCCACCCAGGTTCATCGCGGTGGTCTGCACCCACACGGCACGCTCGCTCGCCGCGAGCGCCAGCGGCGTCGCGGGTGGCGCCGCGGCATCCGCCGCGCCCTGACGAGGCTGGATCAGCCACGCCGCGATGCCGACGACCCCCGCGACGACGAGCGAGCCGACGAGCGGCAACCCGATCATCGGCACCTCGTCCGCACCGTCCGGACCGGTCTGCATCGCGAACGTCCAGGTCGCCAGAGTCGTCGTGAGCGCGCTGACCGCCGCGGCCGCCGCGCCCAGCAGCCGGTACGTCTGACCGCGCTCGCCGCGCCGCAGACCCGGAAGCGTCATGAGGGCGATGAGGAAGGGGACGGCGAGGCCGAGCAGCGACGTCATGAGCGGCTGCGTCCACGCGGGAGCGAATCCGTCGGCCTCCCCCGCCGCGTTCCAGTGCACCGCGACGGTCGACGGCATCTGCGGAAGCAGCACGAGCTGCACGGCGACACCGACGGCGACCAGCACAACGGGCACCCACACCGCGACGAGCACGAAGCGGCGGATGACCAGGTCGGAGCGGTCAGCGGGCGTTGCGTTCGTCATGGGTGGCGATCTCCTTCACGAGGGCGGCGAGTGCGTCGGACGGGAGCCCCGCCGCGCGCGCCCGCGCGACGAGGTCGTGGATGTCGTGGTGCAGGGCTTCGAGGGTCGCCGCCTGCGCGGTGACGACCGCGCCGCGTCCTCGCCGAAGCTCGACGAGTCCCTCGTCGCGGAGGTCCTGGTAGGCATGCAGCACCGTGTGGACGTTGACGCCGAGCGCCGCCGCGATCTCGCGGGCCGCGGGAAGCCTGTCACCCGGCTGCACGCGGCCGGCCGCAGCATCCGCCCGCACTGACGCCGCGATCTGCGCGAACAGCGGCGCATCGCTCTCGGGGTCGATCCTCAGTAACACGCATTAATTCTATGACAAGTAGAACAAGTCTGCAGCCTCGTTGCCGCGATCGGCCACGTCGTCGCCCGCGTACGTCGCGAGGTGTACGTGGGCGAAGAAGATCCGGGTGACCCCGGCGTCGGCGACCCGCGCGTAGCGGCTCGGCTCAGAGTTCTGCGCGGTAGTCCGTGGCCGTGAACCCGAGCACCGCACGGAAGTCGTTCGCGAGGTGCGCCTGATCCGCGTAGCCGAGCTCGGCCGCGATGTCGGCGAGCGGCGCATGCGGATCCTCCCGCACGCGCTGCGCCGCCTCCTGCAGCCGCCGGCGCCGGATCATCGCGGCCGGGGAGAGTCCGACCGTGCGGTGCGCGAGACGCTGCAGCGTCCGCACCGAAACCTTCAGCCGCTCGGCTGCGTCGTCCAGGCGAAGGATGGTCGGGTCGCTCATCAGCAGCTCCGCCATCGCGTTCGCGAGGCGTGCCTCGGAGGTCGGCGGGCCGACGCGCTCGACGAGCCACGCGGAGACGGTCGCGACCGCCGCACCCAGGTCGGGCATCGCCGCCGACACGGACCGATGCAGCTCCGGCTCGTCGAGTGCAAGGTGTGCGTCGACGAGGGCGCTCGGCGCGTCGTGCAGGCGGGCATACGCGGCAGGCTTCAGCAGGGCGCCCACTGCCCAGCCACTCCCCCGCAGCTCGCGCTCCGAGGCGCGCGTCGTGGCGCCCCACAGCGTGACGCCGGCCGGCTCGACCGCGAGATTCGCGGCCGGGTAGCCGAGGATCGGCTGCCGCGAGACGACGTCTGCGGGAAGATCCCACTCCGGGATCCAGAACCATTCCACGAGAGCGGATGCTGCACCCGCCGGTACGAGCCGCGTGAAGCGCGGCAGGCGCTCCGGGTGGAGCACGCCGCGCGTCGGATCGGTCACCCGCTCACCGTAGTGCGACGCACCGACACCCCCGAACCGAGGGTGTCGCGAATCTTCAAGACCGCAGCATCCGTCCCCCCCGAGCATGGGGTCATGACGACGCAGAACACGACCGGCGTGACCGGTGCGCACACCACCCAGGGCCGCCCGAACAGCGCGACCAGCCTCACCCCCTTCCTCGCGATCCGCGGGGCGAAGGAGGCGCTCGACTTCTACCGCGACGTGTTCGGAGCGCGCGTCACCGACGTCACGGAGTTCGACGGGCTCGTCGTGCACGCGGGGCTGGACTTCGGCCTCGGCCTGCTGCAGATCGGCGAGCCGTCCCCCGCGTACGGGCTCGTCCCCGCACCCGAGGGCGACGACGACTGCTACTCGATCGGCCTCTACGTGCCCGACGCCGACGCGGTGACGGCTCGCGCGGTGGCCGCGGGGGCGACGGTGCGGGAGGAGCCCTCGACCTTCGTGTCGGGCGACCGCTACGCGAGCGTGCGGGATCCGTTCGGCGTGCGGTGGTCGATCATGACGCGGGTCGAGGACCTGTCGGACGAGGAGAGCGCAGCTCGCGTCGCGGAATGGGCCGCCTCGGTCAGCGCGGGCTGACAGTGTCCTCGCGCGCGGCGGCGAGCTCGGCGAGGAGCGCCGGCAGCAGCGCCTCGGCGGTGCGGCGGTAGCCCAGCGCGCTGGGGTGGAACCGGTCGAGGCTGAACATCTCGTCGGGCTGGGTCACGAAGAACGGTCCGACGGCCCGGCCGAGCGACACGGCGCGCGCCCCGGTGCGGGCG
>DATEOM010000603.1:0-5528 GCA_035274105.1 Microbacterium sp. | reverse complement strand
CAGGCGCTGAGGCGGCAGCATCCATCCCCCCGCCACCGGTGGGCTACACGGTCGTTCGCGATCCGGGAGAGGACCGCGCATGAGCCGGGATGGCCGTCTCGGAGTCGGGATCATCGGCGCCGGTCGTGTGGGGCCGGTGCTCGGCGCGGCGCTCGGCGGAGCCGGGCACGCGCTCGTGGGGATCACCCAGGGCTCCGACCCCGAGCGCGTCGAGGCGATCCTGCCCGGCGTTCCCGTCCTCGACGCCACCGAGGTCGTCCGCCGCAGCGAGCTGGTGATCGTCGCCGTGCCGCACGACCAGCTCGAAGGGCTCGTCGGCGGTCTGGCCGAGGTCGGCGCGTGGCAGCCGGGGCAGCTCGTGCTGCACACCGACCCGGCCTGGGGCACCGGCATCCTGGCCGCCGCCGTCGCGAAGGGGGCGATCCCGCTCGCCGTGCACCCGGCGATCGAGTTCAGCGGCACCTCGATGGACCTGCGGGCGCTCTCGAGCGCCTACGCCGCCGTCACCGCGCCCGCGCCGGTGCTGCCGATCGCACAGGCGCTCGCCGTCGAGCTCGGCTGCGAGCCGGTCGTCGTCGACGAGTCGGCCCGGCCCGCGTACGCCGAGGCGATCGCGACCGCACGCGATTTCTCGCGCTCGATCGTGCGGCAGGCCACCGCGCTGCTCGCCGAGGCGGGGGTGCCGCAGCCGGGGTCGTTCCTGTCAGCGCTCGCGCACACGACCATCGACCACGCGCTTGCGGAGGCGGGCTCGGGTCCTGGGGCCGAGCCCCCCGCTACGATCCAAGGATGATCAGCACCGTCGACGAGCTGCGGGCTCGGCTCGCCGAGGTCCGCGCCGCCGCCCCGGGAGCGCGCATCGCGCTCATCTCCACCATCGGCTCGCTCCACGACGGCCATATCGACCTCGTGCATCGCGCGCGTGAAGTCGCCGACGTGGTCGTCGTCTCGGTGTTCGTCAATCCGCTGCGCTTCGCAACGGCGGCGGAGTTCGCGGCGTATCCCCGGACGCCCGACGAGGACGGGCGCCTGCTCGAGTCGCTCGGCGTCGAGGTCGTGTTCGCGCCCGACGCGAGCGAGCTGCTTCCCCACGGGACCGCGACGACGAAGGTCACCGCCGGCGATCTCGGGCTCCGCTACGAGGGGCGTGCGCGCCCGTTCTACTTCGACGGACTCCTGACGGTCGAGGCCAAGCTGTTCCACCTCGTCGCGCCCGACGTCGCCGTCTACGGCGACCGCGATCGGCAGCGGGTGTTCCTCGTGCGGCGCATGATCCGCGACCTGTTCTTCGACATCGAGGTCGCCACGATCGAAACGGTGCGCGGCGACGACGGGCTGCCGGTGTCGACGCGCGTCGGCATGCTCGAGGACCGCGATCTCGCTGCCGCAGCCCTCCTGCCGGCCGCGCTCGACGCGGCCGCCGCGAACGCGGACCGCGGCGTCGACGCGTGCATCGCCGCCGCGCAGTCCGCACTCATGGGGGAACCGCGCATCCGGCTGGAGTACCTGAGCGTCGTCGACCCGGCGACGTTCCTGCCGGTCGACGAAGGCAGCAGCGGACCCGCACTCGCCCTCATCGCCGCCTCGGTGGCGGGGCACCGGTTCATCGACAACGCCGAGATCTACCTGGGCTGACCCGGGGCACGAGGGCTGGGAGGCGACATGCGCGTCACGCGAATCGGCGGTCCGACCGCCCTCGTCGAGTGGGAAGGGTGGCGGATCCTCACGGATCCCACGTTCGATCCGCCCGGGCGCACGTACTCGTTCGCCCTGGGGACGTCGTCGCGCAAGACCACCGGCCCCGCCATCCCGCTGGATGAGATCGGCCCGGTCGACGTGGTGCTGCTGAGTCACCATCACCACGCCGACAACCTCGACGATGCCGGCCGGGCAGGGCTCCCGAAGGCACGGACGGTGCTGACGACCGTGGCCGGCGCGAAGGCGCTGACGGCGGACGGCGCGCACCCCGACGCCCGGGGCCTCGCCGCCGGAGACACCGTCGCCCTCGCCGCGGAGGGCAAGCGCGACCTCGTCGTCACCGCGACCCCCTGCCGCCACGGCGCCCCTCTCACGGGCCCCATCGTCGGCCCCGTCGTCGGGTTCGCGCTCTCGCTCGAAGGTGACGCGCGGCCCGGTCTCTGGATGACCGGCGACACGGTGATGTACGGCGGACTGCGCCGGGCGGCGACGGGCATGCGACCCGACGTGGCGCTGGTGCATATCGGCGCCGTCCGGTTCCCGCTCACCGGACCGCTCGCGTACACCATGGATGCCGGCGACGCCGTCGACCTCATCGAGCTCGCCGAACCCGGGGTGGCCGTGCCGATCCACGTCGAAGGCTGGAGTCACTTCTCGCAGCAGGAGGATGCGGCCGCGCAGGTCTTCGAGGCGGCCCCCGATCCCGTGCGGGAGCGGGTGCGCTGGGCGCCGCTCGGCGTACCGCTCGATCTGCCCTGACGTCGATCCGGTCGGTGGGGGCTCAGTGCGCGCGGTCGTCGGAGCGCGGGCTCGCCGGGAGCGAGTGACGCCGCATCGCGACTCCCGCCCCGAGCGTCGCGACGAGAACGACGGCGGAGAAGACGAGGAGCACGGTCGTCTCGCCCACGAACGGAAGGGCGAGCCCGACGACGAGCACGGGTGCGACCAGGCCCCCGTAGGCGATGAGGAAGAGCAGCGCGAGTGTCTCACCCCGTCGGTCGGGCGCTGCGAGCGCGCTCGCCGCGGCGATCGCCGAGCGGAACATGATGCCGGCGCCGGAACCGGCGATGACGGCGCCCGCGATGAACAGCGCGAGTGCGGGGATCAGCCCGCCCGCCGCGATGCCGGCGAGACCCACCGCGAAGCACACCATCGCGATGAGGAGTTGCGGCCGCTGTGCGACCCCGACCAGAAGCACCTGCGCGAGCGCCGCCGCGCCGAACACGGCGAAGACGGTCGCGCCGTCCACCAGGTGGTCGGAGACGTGGAACGTGTCGTGGAGGAAGGTCGGGGCGAGCGACGTGAACAGCGCGAAGAGTGCGAACGACGCGGCCGCGCCGGTGCCCGCCGCCGCGAAGGCCGCGCCCGACCCGGTCGGGAAGGCCAGCCGCTGCGGACGGTACGCCGGACGCGGTGCCGCCGTGTCGATCGTCTCGGGCACGTGGCGCAGGACGAGCGCCGCGGCGAGGAAGAGGACGAGGAACACCACGTGCGGCAGCTCGAGGGGGTCGGGAGCGAACTCGGCGAACGCGCCGCCCACGAGTGGCCCGAGCGCGAGTCCGCCGAGGTTGGCGGCTCCGGCCACCGACGCCGCGACGACCGCAGTCTCCGTGGGGCGCGCTCGCGCGCGCAGCTCGGCGAGATGGGCGGTCGCCGCGGCACTGAGCATGCCCACGCTCACCCCGTCGACGAATCGCGCGACGATGAGACCGGGGACGGAGTTCCACACGATGAAGACGACCGCCGCGACCGCCGACACGAGCACCGCGATCACGGCCATGCGGCGTCGCCCTGCCCAGTCGCTGATGTGACCGATCAGGAACAGGCTGAACACGACACCCACAGCGAAGGCGGTGAAGATGAAGGTCACGACCGCAACGGGGAAGTCGTCGGCCGCCTGGTACAGCGGGTACAGCGGCGTCGGAACCGTGGCGTAGGCGGTGACGGTCGTGAAGGCGGCCGCGACGACCCAGAACCCGGTGAGATCCGACATCGTGCGACGAGCTTGCGACATCGCGTCGTCCGATCGTGTCGAGGTGGGCGTTCGAAGAGCCGCCCCCGACCTTACTCGCGCCCGTGAGCGCCTCGGTAGACTTGGGGGTCCGCGTTCTGCGGAGAACACCCCACCGAGGAGCCCACCCCGTGACCGACGCGACCGCGCCCGACGAGCCGACCGAAGAAGAAGTCTTCGAGCAGAAGGCCGTGCGGCTGGCCAAGCGCGAGCGTCTGATCGCGGAGCGGGCGGATGCCGCCGGTGGTGCCTACCCGGTCAGCCTGCCGATCACCGACACGATCCCGGCGCTGCGCGAGCGGTTCGCCGACCTCGAGGCCGGCGCCGAGACGGGGATCACCGCGGCGGTCGCCGGACGCATCGTCTTCAGCCGCAACACCGGAAAGCTCTGCTTCGCCTCGCTGCAGGCGGGCGACGGCAGCCGCATCCAGGCGATGGTGTCGCTCGCGGCCGTCGGCGACGAGTCGCTGCAGGCGTGGAAGGAGCTCGTCGACCTCGGCGACCACGTGTTCGTCTCGGGCGAGGTCATCTCGAGCCGCCGCGGCGAGCTGTCGATCATGGTGTCCGACTGGCGCATCGCGTCGAAGGCCGTGCTGCCGCTGCCGAACCTGCACTCCGAGCTCAGCGAGGAGAGCCGCGTCCGCAGCCGCTTCCTCGACCTCATCGTGCGCGACCGTGCCCGCGAGACCGTCCTCGCCCGTGCGAAGGTCAACGCGAGCCTGCGCCAGACGTTCGCGTCGCACGAGTTCATCGAGGTCGAGACCCCGATGCTGCAGGTTCAGCACGGCGGTGCGTCCGCGCGTCCGTTCATCACGCACTCCAACGCGTTCGACACCGACCTGTACCTGCGCATCGCGCCGGAGCTGTTCCTCAAGCGCGCCGTGGTCGGCGGCATCGACCGCGTGTTCGAGATCAACCGCAATTTCCGCAACGAGGGCGCCGACTCGACGCACAGCCCCGAGTTCGCGATGCTCGAGGCCTACCAGGCCTATAGCGACTACAACGGCATCGCCGATCTCACGCAGGAGCTGATCCAGAACGCGGCCATCGCGATCTCGGGTTCCACCACGGTGATCTGGGCCGACGGCACCGAGTACGATCTGGGCGGCCAGTGGGACCGCCTCTCGATGTACGAGTCGCTGTCGGAGGCGGCCGGCCGCGCGATCACGCCGGACACGCCGTTCGACGACCTCGTCGCGCTCGCCGAGGCAGAGGGCGTCGACCTGCCGCCGCACGCGATCCACGGCAAGCTCGTCGAGGAGCTGTGGGAGCACTTCGTGAAGCCGGGCCTCGTGCGCCCCACCTTCGTGATGGACTTCCCGGTCGACACCAGCCCACTGGTGCGCGAGCACCGCTCGATCGCCGGCGTCGTGGAGAAGTGGGACCTGTACGTGCGCGGCTTCGAGCTCGCGACCGGCTACTCCGAGCTCGTCGACCCGGTGATCCAGCGCGAGCGGTTCGTCGAGCAGGCGAAGCTCGCCGCGAAGGGCGACCTCGAGGCGATGCGCATCGACGAGGAGTTCCTGCGCGCCCTCGAGCACGGCATGCCGCCGACCGGAGGCATGGGCATGGGCATCGACCGGCTGCTCATGGCGGTGACCGGGCTCGGCATCCGCGAGACGATCCTCTTCCCGCTCGTCAAGTAGTCGGCCGGCGGGATCGTCCCGCGCCGGATCACCCGGCGCTCGCGCGCTGGAACGCCCAGTCGGGCAGGTGCCCCGCGTTCACGAACGACAGCACGATCTGCGACAGCCCGTGCTCGGGCTCGATCTCGCACGCGCGCTCGGCGTATGCGGCGGCGTGCGTCGAGCGGCCGAGA
>DATEOM010000602.1:0-9673 GCA_035274105.1 Microbacterium sp. | reverse complement strand
CGCGGACAGCTCCAGCCCGCCGAAGCGGCGGGGAACGGCAGAGCGCCAGACCCCCGCGTCGCTCAGGATGCGGATAGCATCGTCCCCCAGCCAGCGGTTGACCTCAGCCTCGGCCGTGAGCGTCGTGAGCTGCGGCGTCAGTTCGCGCACGCGGTCGATCAGGGTGTCCACGGTGTCGATCTCCACGTCGAACGCTGACGTCGTCATGCTGGGCTCCTTCACATCCTCGGGAAGAGTCGCTCTGAAGCGACCTGGTCCGATGCTAGGAATCCCCTTGCGTGGCGGCTATCCGTTCCTGGCGAGCGAAATGGCCGCATTCCGCATTCAGCGCGAGGCGCGGCGGCGCAGCGTGTCGCGCGGATGCTCCCCGAACTCACGAAGGTACTCGCCGGCGAAGCGCCCCAGATGGAAGAAGCCCGCCGTCTCACTCGCCACCTGTGTGACCGATGTCTGGGCCGGTGACGAGCGCAGGAGCGCATCGCGAACGGCCCCGAGCCGCAGGCGCTTGAAGTAGGCGCTCGGCGTCGAGCCGACCTCGTCCCGGAAGCTGGCTTGCAAACTGCGTTCGGTCGTCCCGATCGATGCCGCGATGTACGGGATGGAGGGAGCGTCCGCGAGGAGGCGGCGCATCACGGATGCCGCGTCGCCGACGATCGCCGCAGCAGTGGTGTTCTCGGGACCGCGAGGGGGGTGCTGTTCGTCCTGAAGTTCAAGCAGCACGGAACTCAGCAGAGCGTCTCGGAAATGCCACACCGCCTGCTCGGGCGGCATCCGTCCGTCCGATTGAGCGACGCGCAGACCGCTCAGCAGTACCGAGAGAATCCGCTGCGCACGCTCGGGTGGCACGTCGCTGCGAAGATCGAGGCGGACTCGCGCGGGCGAGGTGAGCACCACCAGGTGCCGATCGAGCGCGTCAGCAGGAATGAGGATGGTTAGTGTGCGTAAATCCGCACTCCAGCGCAGTCGCGAAGGCGCGCCCGGGCGGAACAGAACCCCGGCACCGCGGCTGGCAATTACCTCCTGGCCCGCGATGTTGACCGCAGCACTCCCGCGCAGTGAGAAGTTCAGCGCGAAGGTCGACAGCGGATCGGCATCGATGGTGAGACCGGCCTCGTACGTGAACATCGCCAGCCCGAGGTCGGCGAGCCTCCCGGCGAGAACAGAAGCGTGGAATCCTGGCTCGCGGACGACGATCTGATGCGACCCGACGAACGGCTCCACTGCCCGGGCTGCCACGCGCGGATCGTTGGTGCTCACGACAACCTCCGGCAGCAGCACGCTTAGCTCGTCGCCTCGTGTTGCCCCCGCAGTTGCGGCGACATCGCCGTCATTCGTCGTCGACTTCCCCAGCATCCTCCACCGGCCTATCCAGTATCGAGCACAATACGGGCACTGCTGCGCTTCGTCCACGGGATGCGGACAACCTACCTTGAGATTCGGATAGCCGCGGCGCACGTTGGAGCGTAACGTTCCGGCAACCGGACATCGACGTCTCAAGGAGTTACGCATGCCTTCCTCCGACACCGCCCAGACGGTCTCCGCGCAGACTTTTCGCCGCGCGATGTCGCGCCTCCCCACGAGCATCACCGTGGCAGCGACGATGATCGACGAGGAGCCCGTTGGAATGATCATCGGCACGTTCACGTCGATCTCCCTCGACCCACCCATCGTGGGATTCTTCGGAGACCACCGATCGTCGACGTTCCGGCCCCTCCTGAAGACGGGCACACTTGCATTCTCGGTGCTTCAGCAAGGAGCCCGAGATGTTTGCGGCGCCTTCCGCCGCGTCAGCTCGGAGAGATTCCGCGACATCGAATGGTCACTGTCCGAGCAAGGAAACCCAATCATCCCCGGCTCCGCCCTCGTTGTCGAAGGCGGCGTCCTCGACGTGCACACCGTCGGTGACCACGACCTCGTCACAGTCCTGGTCACTGCGGCGACCGTCCCTGACATCGCCCCCCGCCCGCTGGTCTTCCACGACAGGCGTCTCGAACATCTGGACCCGACTCTGGTCAGCGCTTCATCGCTGACCTTCCTGGACTGGTCCGACTGACCGGCGGGCGGGACGGCCACCTCAATCGAAGTTGTTACGACGGCCCTCGCGCACATAGTCGACAGTGCCGCCGATGTGCTCCTTCTCGTGGATCGCCTTCAGCTTCGCCACGTGCCCGAACATCTGAATGCCGAAGCCGCCGTCGAGGTCGTTTACGATGCGCTGCTTCCACGGACGGCGCACGATCTGGGTCGTCAGGCGCCGGGTGATGCGGGGCTGGGTCATGATGTGATCCGCGATTGTGAACGCGCGGGAAATCAGCTGATCCCGGGGTACGACCTCGTTCACGAGGCCGTACTCGACCGCCTTCTGCGGAGTAATCGCCTCGCCGGTCAGCAGTGCGTAAGCGGCACGTTTGGTGCCCAACAGCTCCTGAAAGGCATTGTGGATTCCGTCGGCGGGCACCGAGCCGATGTCGTAGTGGAGATCGAAGATGGTCGCGTCATCCGCGGCCAGCGTGATGTCGCACATCGTCACGATCTCCGAGTGGAATCCGGGCCCGTTCATGAGGCCGATGGTCGGGATCTCGAGGTCATTGACCAGCGAGCTGACGTTGATGCGGCCGTCCTTATAGGCGTACTCGTACGCCCAATACGGCATGTCCTCCGCCTCGAGCTCGAAACCGTCCGGATCCGAGTCCATCATGAATTCCTCACCAGAGCCGGTGAGGATGAGGATCTCGTTCTCCGGGTCGGCTCCGACGACCTTGAGCATCTGACCAAGCGCTCGATGGTTCTGCACCGAGAGCTGGATTGGTCCGCCTACGGTGTGGGCTTCGACGAGCAGAACGCCGTCCTCACGGCGCGTCATCTTGAAGAAGTCCTTGAAGAACTCCTTGTACTCATCGAACTTTGGCGTGGGGAGGAATTCCTGAATCGACACGTCGTCGTCGTCCTTTCGTTGCTGATCGCTACCAGGCGGTTGCGATGTATTTCGGTTCGGTGTACTCGAGCAGTCCTTCGTGGCCGCCTTCTCTGCCCAGGCCAGACAGCTTCGTGCCGCCGAACGGCGCGCTCGGGTCCGACACCAGTCCACGATTGAGCCCGACCATGCCCGACTCGATCGCTTCGGCGACTCGAAGCCCCCGCGACAGATCCTCGGTGTAGACGTAGGAGACGAGGCCGAAATCCGTGGCGTTGGCCAGTGCGACGGCCTGCCGGTCATCGGAGAAGCGCACGATCGGGGCCACCGGACCGAACACCTCCTCGCCGAGAAGGACCGATTCTGCGGGCACGCGGTCCAGGACCGTGGGTGGATAGTAGTAGCCCTCGCGGTCCGGAACGGTCGCTCCGGTGAGTGCGTCCGCGCCACGCGCGATCGCGTCGCTCACGAGTTCGTCGACTTTGGCGCGGGCTTCCGCGTTGACGAGAGCACCGAGGTCGACGCCCTCCCGGTACCCAGGTCCGACTTCGAGCCCTCGCATCCGCTCGGCGAAGCGTTGCGCGAACTCGTCCGCGACCTTCTCGTGAACGTAGAACCGATTGGCCGCGGTGCACGCCTCGCCGCCGTTGCGCATCTTGGCGATCATCGCACCGTCGACCGCGGCCTCGAGGTCGGCATCCGCGAAGACCAGGAACGGCGCGTTCCCACCCAGCTCCATCGACGAACTCAGAACGCGCTCTGCAGCCTGCCGAAGCAGCACCACACCGACCTCGGTCGACCCCGTGAATGAGATCTTGCGCACCGCAGGCTCGCGCAGCATCGCGGACACCACGGCGCCCGACCGGCGGGCCGGGACGACGTTGACGACCCCGTCTGGCACGCCGGCCTCGGCCAGCAGCGCCGCCATCGCCAGAGCGGTGAGAGGCGTGTCACTCGCGGGCTTGAGTACCACGGTGCAGCCCGCGGCGAGCGCGGGACCGATCTTGCGCGTCGCCATCGCGGCGGGGTAGTTCCACGGCGTCACCAGCACGGCGACACCGATCGGCTCGTGTTGGACGATGATGCGGTAGTCGCCGCTGCCGGAGGTACTGATCGTTCCCTCTAGACGAACCGCCTCTTCCGAGAACCACCGGAAGAACTCGGCCGCGTACCGCACCTCGGCGCGCGCATCGGGCAGCGCCTTGCCGTTCTCGATCGAGATCAGCAGGGCGAACTCCTCGAGGCGCTCGGTGAGCAGTTCGAAGGCGCGGCGAAGGATCTCGGAGCGACGGCGAGGGGGCGTCGCCCGCCATGACGTCAACGCTTTTTCGGCCGCGTGGACCGCTGCCACGGCGTCGCGCTCACTTGCCGAAGCGATCGTGGCGACGGTCGTCTCGGTGGCAGGGTCGACGACATCGAACTCCTGCCCGTCCGCGGCGGGCGTCCACCGGCCGCCGATGAAGAGGTCGCGGTACTCAGCGATCCTCGGGAGCGTCGCCGTCATCGCCGGGCCTCGAGCGTCATCCCTGACGACTCGGCCTGCACCTGGAACAGCGACAGGAAGTCCTCGTCTCGGAATCCACGCCCGATGGCTGCCTGAATGAGCTGCAGCACTGACGACGCGAGCGGCATCGGGACCTCGGTCGAGCGGGCGGCTGCCAGGCCAAGATCGAAGTCCTTGCGTAGCAACTCGGTCGTGAACGTCGGCGTCCAGTCGAGCGACAGCATATCCGGGGTGCGCTTGCGCACCCAGTCGGTGGCCAGCACCGTGTTGTTGAGGAAGTCGAGGAATGCCTCCCGCGGAACCCCCGACTTCTCGGCAAGCGTGGTGACCTCCGACAGCGACTGCACGATGAGCCCGAGGTAGAGATTGTGGCAGATCTTGACGAGGCGCGACTGCTCCCCCTCGCCTGCATAGACGGCCGCGCGGCCGATGGCGGACAGGTACGGCTCGACGAGGTCGAATGTCTCCCGCGCACCGGATGCAACGAGCACCGCCTCACCCTCGGCGACGACGTGCGGGTTGCCGCTGATCGGGGAAGCGAGGAACTGCACGCCACGCTCGAGGACGGCTTCGCGCACACGGGCCGACGTCTCCGGGCTGACCGTCGAACAGTCCACGATGGCCTCGGGAACCTTGTCACCGGAGATGAGCCCTGCCGGCCCTAGCACCACCTCTTCGAGGTCCTTCGGAGTCGAGACCATCACGAAGACGACATCCACCTGCGCGAGGTCCACCACCGCGTCGGCCACCTTCGCTCCAGCCGCGGCCAGACCATCCGTCTTCGAGCGCGTGCGATTCCATACCGTCACGTCATTGCCGGCTCCGATCAGGCGCCCTGCCATGGCAGCGCCCATCCGTCCGGTACCGAGCCAACCGAGCCTCTTCGTCATGATTTCTTCTTTCGTAGTGAGGGAGGGATAGATGCCGTCGTCAGACCGGCGCGTATTCGCCTTCGGCGGTCTCGACGGCCGCAACGGCAGGGGCGGAATCGGTTCGACCGAGCAGCGTCCACACACGGTCGACAATGTCCTGCGAGCTGAGCCCGTACTTCTTGAACAGCGGCGGCGCGACGCGGGCCCCCTCGGCGAACGTGTCGTTCAGACCGATCCGTGAGATTCGGGTGCCCGAGCCCTCTTCAGCGGCCACCTCACAGATCGCCGACCCGAGGCCGCCGACTATCGAGTGGTTCTCCGCGCTCACTGCGACAGGGACCTCGGCCAGTACACGCGCGACGGTGGCGCGATCCAGCGGCTTGATGACCGGCACGTTCACGACGGTGACCGAGACTCCCGCCTCCTCGAGCGCGTCGGCCGCGGCGACCGCGCTGGAGAGCATCATGCCGCTTCCGAACACCGCTGCGGCGCTTCCGTGACGCACGATCTGCGCTTGAGACAGGGAGAACTCGTGTGTCTCCTCGAACAACACGGGGATCTCACCCCGCTTCAACCGCAGATAGACGGGCCCGTCGATATCAACGATCGCTGGCAGCGCCTTGGTGATCTCGGTCGCGTCAGCGAGGTCGATGACAGTCATGTTGGGGATGGCACGCATCAGCGCCACATCTTCGATCGCCTGGTGGCTCGGGCCGCCGGGGCTGGAGATGCCAGGCATGAAGCCCACGATTCGCACGGGCAGGTTCGGGTATGCGATGGAGTTGACGATCTGGTCGAGGGGGCGCCGAGTCGCGAACACCCCGAAGGTGTGGACGAAAGGAGTGTAGCCACGGCGCGCCAACGCACCTGCCATGCTCATCATGTTCGCCTCGGCCATGCCGGCGTGA
This sequence comes from Microbacterium sp., assembly GCA_035274105.1. Classification (GTDB taxonomy): domain Bacteria; phylum Actinomycetota; class Actinomycetes; order Actinomycetales; family Microbacteriaceae; genus Microbacterium. The sequence continues at coordinate 3,475 of DATEOM010000602.1, read as the reverse complement.
ATGAATCGATCAGGGATCTCGTCCTGGAAGAGGTCGATCTCGCACTGCCGCGTGAGGTCCCCGGTCAGGCAAAGGATGTTCTTACGCTCTTTGGCCAGGTCGACCAAAGCCCGCCCGTACGGCTTGAGGACGGTGGCATAGGGAGGATTAAGCAAGGCGCGACTCCAGTTCGTCGATGGCGCGCTCGGCGAGCGCCGGCGGCAGCTTGATGAAATGCCCGTCGGCGTCCTCGGGGAGCACCGACAGACCGGTGACCGTCGACGTACGGGCGATGATGACCGCCGGGCGCGGGTCCTCGATTGCGTTGGAGAGCGCGGTGGACACCGCGTCAACGTCGTGCCCGTCGATGTCAAACGCCGCCCAGCCGAACGACTCGAACTTCTGCGCAATGGGCTCGATCGTCGTAATCGATGAGACAGGGCCATCCACTTGAGAGTCGTTCGCGTCAAGCAGCACCACAACGCTGCCGAGGCGGTTGTGCGAGGCGAACAGCGCCGCCTCCCAAAGCTGACCCTCTTCGAGCTCCCCGTCGCTGATGACGACGAACGTGCGCGCATCGCGCCCGCTGAGCGCATTGGAAAGCGCGAAACCGACCCCGCCCGACAGCCCGGTGCCGAGCGATCCGCATACGAGGTCGACGACGGGCGAGCGCTCCGTGCCGATTGCCTCAAGCGTGGAATCGTCGTGACCGTATGTCGCCAGGAGGTCCTCGTCGATGAGACCGGCATCGACACCGCCGGCGAACGCCGCAATGATGTAGTGGCCGGGCGACACGACAAGATCGTCGACGTCAGGCCGGTAGTACTCGCTGAAGAGCACCGCGAATTGTTCGGCAGAAGAGAGCGCCTGGCCCAGGTAGCCGAAACCGTGCGGCGCGATCATGCGCACCGCACGCAACCGCAACCGGTCCGCCGCGTCTTTGAGGTTGTTGGTCTCCATCGCCATACACGCTCCTTAAGTGGCTAAGCCAATAGTAAGCGTATTTCGTGACGTCGCGCCACCCCCACGAAACGAGTGTCGGGTTAGGCTATAGTGGCCATGCCACTTCTGTGGCCAGAGCTGCCACTGCGATGCAGGACGAATGGAGTCGAAGATGCCCAGCCTTCAGTCACGGATCGATGCCGCGGGTGGACCTGTCGAGCTACTGCGCAACGCGCAGACCGGAGCGTATCCGTTCCCGATCAAGTCGGAGTACACCAACTGGCGCGACGAGCAGGAAGCATGGCGCACATCCGCAGCACTGATGGATTCGTCGTATCACATGACGGAGTACTACTTCCGTGGTTCGGATGTGCAGCGACTGCTCCTCGACACCGGCGTCAACTCCCTCCCGACACTTGCCGATGGTGTGGCCAAGCAGTTCGTGGCACTCAACTCCGAGGGCTTCGTGATCTCCGATGCCATCCTCATGGGGCTCGGTGCGGAGGAGGCCGTCATCATCGGGCGGTCACCGGCACCCAATTGGGTCGCCTACCAAGCAGAGATCGGCGGTTACGACGTCGAAGTCGACAGAGACCGTCCGGCGAACGCGCTGACGAATAGCCGAAAGGTCTTCCGATTTCAGCTGCAGGGCCCGCACGCTCTGGGTGTGCTCGAGAAGGCCCACGGCGGACCGATCGACCCGATCGGATTCTTCAAAGTCGGTCATCTGGAGATCGCAGGGACGCCGGTGCGTGCGCTGAACCACTCGATGTCACGCGAGGTGGGATTCGAGTTCACCGGGCCTTGGGCTGACGGCGCGCGCGTCAAAGAGGCCCTCGTGGCGGCCGGTGAAGAATACGGCCTCCGCCTGGTGGGTTCCCGCGCGTACCCCACCATGGCCATCGAGTCCGGCTGGGTCCCCTCCCCGATGCCGGCGATTTACTCCGGGGAGGAACTCCGGCCGTACCGCGAGTGGCTGGACGGCGACGAGTACGAAGGCCGGGCCTCGCTCGGTGGAAGCTTCGTTTCGAGCGACGTGCAGGACTACTACTTCGATCTGTGGGATCTCGGACTGCAGCGCGTCGCGAAGTTCGACCACGACTTCATCGGTCGCGACGCCGTGGAGGCAGCTGCGTCTTCCCCCCACCGGCGCAAGGTCTGGCTTCGATGGAATGAGGAGGACACCGCGCAGGCGCTTGTGGCCGGGCTGTTCCGCCCCGGCGCCGACCGAGCGAAGGTGATGGAGCTCCCGGTATCCAACTATTCCTCGCTGTCTTACGACCGTGTCCTCGTCGGTGATCGGCAGGTCGGCGTGTCGACGACGAGCGGGTACTCGTCGAACATCCGCGGGTGGAGCTCCTTGGCCATCGTCGACGAGGCGATCGCCCTCGATGGGCAGAACGTTACGATCGTGTGGGGAGAGCCGGGCGGCGGCAGTCGCAAGCCGACGGTCGAGCCGCACGCTCAGGTCGAGATTCGCGCAACGGTCAGTCTGCATCCACTCGTCGTCTGAGATCTCTTTCTCGACGAGCGCAACGCAGACCGCGAATGCAGCTGTCCGAAGGGGGCATGAGATGCGAGACGACCCGCCAAAGCGCAACATCGGCGAGCTGGCAGCCGCCGTGGAGGCGCTGCTCACGGCCGCAGGACTCGACACGCGCGACCCGCTGCTCAGGGCGACGCCCCAGCGGGTCGCGCAGACGATCGACGAGCTCTTCGCCGGCGTGGGCGCCGACCCGCACGAGCCACTGAAGAGGGGCGACGATGTTCCTCCCGGCACACAGCTCGTCGCGCTCAAGGACATCGAGTTCCGATCCGTCTGCGCCCACCACCTCCTGCCGTTCAGCGGATCGGTAAGCGTCGCCTACCGCCCTGTCCAGCGGATCGTCGGGATCGGATCGATCATCCGCGCACTGGAGATACTCAGTACTCGTCCGCAACTCCAGGAGGCACTCACGCAGCAATTCGCTGACGCCATGGTCGTGGGCGCAGGCGCCTCGGGAGCGCTGGTCATCGTTCAGGCCAGACACTCCTGCATCGCGGACCGGGGTCCCCGCGAGGCCACGTCATCACTGCGCACCGTTGCGGCCTCCGGGGACCTCGCGAGCGGCGCGGGCCGTGACGAGGCCCTCTCGCACCTCTCCTGACGGCGCGCGCACCACTCTCGTCAATGCGCTAAGGAGTCGACAGCTCACACTGGGCGCCAACCCGCCGCTCCCGACCTGCTGAACAGGCGCGGGCACGGAATCACTCGGTGTCGCCGATCCACGCCGTGAGCACCGCGATTCCCTCTCGCCGCCATTGCGGCAGCGAATTGTGCCGCTTCAGACGGCTTGACCTAGGAGAAGTCTCGCCAGCAGGGGGATCCAGGACCGACGGCTCGCGCGAGTTCGTGAGACGACGCCGCCGACTGTCAGATTCCGAGATGCCGATGGATGGGCGCCTGGTCAGCGCGCAAGGCATCGGAGCTCGACTCCCACGCGATACTCCCGTGCTCCCCCAGGATGAACACGCGGTCGCTGAGTCCGAGCGCGAGATCGACGTTCTGCTCCGC
>DATEOM010000601.1:0-8135 GCA_035274105.1 Microbacterium sp. | reverse complement strand
GCGGCAGGGAACCGGCCGGGATCGCCGCATCCGCATCGCCCTTCGCCGCCAGCACGAGCAGCGTCTCGTCCTGCGACTCGCGCGCGAACACGACGGACTCGTCGTCGACGTGCACCCAGCGCAGGCCTCCCGTCGACAGCGTGGGGTGCGCGTGGCGCAGTGCGATCAGATCGCGGTACAGCTCGAGGCGCTCCGCCACCGCGGGCTCGGTCTCGGTGCCCCACGGGATCGGCGTGCGGCTCGACTCGCCGTCCGCGCCGGTCAGTCCGAACTCGTCACCCGCGAAGATCACGGGCAGTCCCGGCAGCGTCATCATGAGCCCCGCCGCGACAGGAATCGTTCCGGGAGCCGCGTTGGTCGCGAAGCGCCCGGTGTCGTGCGTGTCGAGCGGCTGCATGTTGCCCAGCCGCACCCGCCACGGGATGCCGGCGGTGAAGCGCACCACCGCGTCGACGAACTCGCGCGCGGTGTAGCGCGGGATGCCGCCGATCGGCTGGGTGAAGAACCACGGCTCGGTCTCTTCCCGGCCGTCGTACGTCAGGTACGGCGCGCGGGTCGGCTCGGACAGCCAGCCCCACACCGGCCGCGTGAACGACGGGTACGTCATGGCGCCGTGCCAGCCGTCGCCCTGCAGGTCGCTCGCCGCGTCGTTCGTCGATTCTCCGAGCAGGATGGTGTCGGGGTTGATGTCGATCATCGTGCGCCGCAGCAGCTCGCGCACCTCGGCGTTGAGGTCGACCGACCCGAGGCGTCCCGTCATGTTGGCGACGTCGATGCGCCAGCCGTCCGCGGAGTACGGCGGCTTCAGCCACTTCGCGACCACCGAGTCGGGCCCCTCGATGAACCGGTCGCGCAGCTCCTGCGACGCCCAGTCGAACTTGGGCAGCGTGGGCGTGCCGAGCCACGACACGTACTCGGTGTTCGCGTCGTCCGTGAAGTAGTAGAACTCCTCCTCGGGGGCACCGGGGTGGCCGAGCGCCGCCTGGAACCACTCGTGGCGATCGCCCGAGTGGTTGCTCGTGAGATCGCCGATGACACGGATGCCGCGGGCATGCGCCGCTTCGACCAGCCGGATGTACGCCTCATCGCCGCCGAGGAGCGGGTCGACGCGGTCGAAGCTGGACGCGTCGTAGCGGTGGTTGGAGGCGGCCGGGAAGATCGGCGTGAGGTACAGCAGGTTCACGCCGAGAGCCACCAGGTGGTCGAGTTTCTCGACGACGCCGTCGAGGTCACCGCCGTAGAACTGCTGCGAGCGGGCTGGAACCACGGGGTCGACCGGTTCGTCCCACCTCGCGGGGATCGCCCAGTCCGGGGTCGGATGCGTGTCGGCCTGCGCCGACCGCGCGAACCGGTCGGGGAACACCTGGTACATCACGGAGTCCGTGAGCCACGCGGGCGGCGCCGGTGACGCGACGAGCGCGAAGTCCTCGGCGTCGAGCGTCTCGATCGTATGCAGCCCCGTCTGGTTCAGCCACTCGACGCGCCCGTCGTCGTGCACGAGCACCCAGCGGTATCCGTGACGCGGATTGCGGACCGTCACGGAGGCCTCCCACCACTCCCAGCCGTCCGCAGCGCCGAGGGGCGCAGCATCCGTCCATTCCGGCTCGTGATCGGGATTGGAGCGCGTGCGCACCGCCGCCAGGGGGCCGTACTCCGCCGGCACGCGCAGCCGCACGGTGACCACGTCGCCGAGCTGCGGCGCGAGGTCGGACACGTACAGCGGCGAGCCGTCGTGGTGAGGGAGAAGGGTCGTCAAAGGATCAGCCCTTCGTGGCGCCGGCGGTCAGGCCGCCGACGATGTACCGCTGCAGCAGCAGGAACACCACGACCACGGGGATGGCGGCCATGACCGCGCCGGCCGAGAACGCCGCCCAGTCGGCATAGCGGGGGTTCGACACCAGCTTGGTCAGGCCGACGACGAGCGTCTGCTTCTCGGGGTCGATGAGCATGACGCTCGCGATCACATACTCGTTCACGATGCCGATGAACGACAGCAGACCGACGACAGCGAGGATCGGTGCGACCAGGCGCAGGATGATCGTGAAGAAGATGCGCGCGTGACCGGCGCCGTCGATCTTGGCGGCCTCGTCGATCTCCTTGGGGATCGTGTTGAAGAACCCGTACATGAGGTAGGTGTTCACACCGAGCGCACCGCCCAGATAGATCAAGGTCAGGCCGCTCAGCGTGTTGAGACCGATGGCCGGGAACCAGTCGCCGATCGCGCTCATCATGAGGAAGATCGCGACGACCGCGAGCAGCTGCGGGAACATCTGCACGACAACGATCGTGACGAGTCCCACGCGGCGGCCGGTGAACCGCATGCGGGAGAAGGCATAGGCCGCGAGCGCGCCGAGGAACACCATCGTGATGCCGGTCACGGTCGCGACGATGATCGTGTTCAGGAACCACATCGGGTACGGGATCTGCGGATCGGTGAGGATGCGCACGTACGCGTCGATTCCGACCTGCGAGAACAGCTGGTTGCTGCCGGTCAGCGTGCCCCGCGGGTTGAGCGAGGCCGACAGCACGTACAGCAGCGGGAAGATCGCGAAGATCGACACGACGATCGCGACGACGTGCCGCCACCCGGTGTCGGCGAACCACTTCCCCGGCGAGCGACGTCGCGCAGGCGGGACGTACGGAGCCGGCGCCATGCCTCCCACGGCGCTTTCGAACTGTTCGGCCGTGCCACCGGCGAACACCGCGAGCGTGGTGTTCTGGGCGACGGACTTGTCGGGGTGGGCGAGGCGGTCCTGGGAATCGGACATGTCAGTTCAGCTCCTCGAGCGCCTTGGTCTTGCGGAAGCTGATGACGGCGATCAGCGCGACCACGATGAAGATGATGATGGTGAAGGCCGACGCCAGACCGTAGTCCCGGTTCTCGCCGGTGAACGCGACCTTGTAGACCATCGAGATCAAGAGGTCCGTGTGACCGACGGGCAGGCCGCTCACGTCCTGCATGCGGGGTCCGCCCTCGGTGAGCATGTAGATGATGTTGAAGTTGTTGAAGTTGAACGCGAACGATGCGATGAGCAGCGGCGTCACGGTCACCAGCAGCAGCGGCAGCTTGATGCGCCGGAAGATCTGCCACGGGTTCGCGCCGTCGACGACGGCGGCCTCGTTGACGTCCTCCGGGATGCCCTGCAGCGCACCGAGGCACACCAGGAACATGTAGGGGAATCCGAGCCACAGGTTCACCAGGAGCACCGAGACCTTGGCGAGCCAGGGGTCGGTGAGCCACGGGATGTCGGCACCGCCGAAGAGCACCTGGTTGATGAAGCCGAAGCTCTCGTTCATCATGCCGCCCCAGATCAGCGCCCCGAGGAACGCCGGGAAGGCGTAGGGAAGGATCAGCATGATGCGGTAGACGTTCTTGAAGCGCATGCCCTTGTGGTTGAACACGAGGGCGAGCAGGAGCCCGAGGAAGAACGTCGAGGCCACCGAGACGATCGCGAAGACGAACGTCCAGACCGTGACCGACAGCAGCGGCGTCCGGATCGTCGGGTCGGTCACGGCTCGGATGAAGTTGTCGAAGCCGACGAACACCTGCCAGCCGGGGAGCAGCTCCTCCCCCTCGGGCGAGACGAAGGCACCCTCTCCGCTGTCGGTGTAGACCGTTCCGGTGGTGACGTCGGTCATCGTGCCGGCCGCGGCGTCGTACTCGAGGGTGGAGACGTACAGGTAGCCCTTCTGGCCGTCCTGCGTGCGGATGGCGCCGTCGTTGGGATCGTCGCTGAACGGTACGGCGAGGGCCTCGATGTCGTTGCTGCGCTGGAGCACGTCAGCGAACGAGAGGGTCGTCCAGCCGTCGACGGCGACGGCCTTGCCGCCCTCCATGGTGGCGTCGTCGACAGGCTCGAGCGGCTTCACGGCGGTGCCGAGGGAGACATCGCCGTCCGTCGGGTCGGTGACGAGCAGCCCGAGCTCTCCGACCCGCTCGACCACCGCCACGTCGTATGTCGGCGAATCCTCGACGCGCACGAGCGACGAGCGCATGAGCGAGGCGACCGCCTGGTCCTTGCTGCCGTTATGCCCGGTGCCGTAGTTCGTGAACCCGATGTACCCGGTGTAGACGAGCGTGAAGATCTGGAAGAGGACCAGCATGATGACGCCGGGAGCGAGGTACTTCGCGGGGATCCTCCTGCGTGAGAAGTAGATCCAGTTGACGAGCACCGTCACCACGACGATCAGGGCGAGGACGAGCCACTCGTTGTGCAGGAAGAGCACGAACGCGGCGTACAGCGCGATCGCGTCGACGATCGCGAGCAGGGCGATCTTGCCGAGGAGCGAGCGCAGCGACCCGCCCGCGGCATCGGCCATACGGGCCGCGCTGCGCTGACGCGGTGTCTGTGGCGGGGTGGTCTCTTCCACCGAAGTGGGAAGCGTGTCGGTCATGGAGCGTCCTCATCGTCGCGACCGGGACGGATGCCTCGGCATCCGCCCCGGTCTCGTTCGGCGGTCTGGTGACCGCCAGGTGTTACTGGATGGCGGCGGTGACGTCGTCGACGAGCTTCTGCCACGTCGTCGTCGGGTCGGCGCCGTTGATGATGGCGGCCTCGGCGACACCCCAGTACTCCCACACCGAGCCCATCGCGGGGATGGCCGGCATCGGGACGGCCTCTGCGCCGACGGCCTGGAAGCCGGCGACGATCGGGTCGGCAGCGGCGGCGTCAGCGGCAGCCGTGAGCGCCGGGAGGACGTTGCCCGCCTCGAACAGCTCGAGCTGGACCTCTTCGGTGCCGATGTAGTTGACGAGGAAGTCGTTCGCGGCCACCTTGTTGTCGGACTCCGAGCTGACGAAGAAGCCCTTCACACCGGCGAACGGCTGCGCCGGCGCGTCGGTCGGGCTGGGGATGACGTCGATCGCGACGTTGATGCCGCCGTCGACCGCGACCCCGACGTTCCACGGGCCGGTCAGCCAGAACGCGGCCTCGCCGTCGAGGAACTTCGTCTTGGCGATGTCGCCGTCGACGTCGGTGTTCAGCGTGCCGGCCGCGCCCTGGGCACCGAGCCAGTTCGCGAACTCGAAGCCGCCCGGGCTGCCCATCTGCAGGTCGGCCGGGTCGTAGTTGCCCTCGGCGTCGGTGCCGAAGACGGGTGCTCCGAAGGCGGTCTGGAAGGGGTAGAGGTGGTACGGGTTGCCGTCGACGCCCTGCTCTACGACGAACGGCGTGGCAAGGCCCGCGGCGGTGCCCTTGGCGATCATGTCGTCGAAGCTGCTGGCCGGCTCAGCGATCAGGTCGGCGTTGCGCAGCACCGCGATGTTCTCGACCGCGTAAGGGAGCATGTAGGTGGTGCCCTCGTACGTCGACGCCTGGATCGCGACGGGAGCGTAGTCGGCGGCGCTGTCGCCGAGTTCGATCGGAGCGACCACACCGTTGGTCGAGAGCTCGCCGAGCCAGTCGTGCGCACCCATGACGACATCCGGCCCCTTGCCCGTCGGCACCTGCTGGATGAAGTCTTCCTTGATGTCGCTGTTGTCCTTGCCGACGAGCTCGACCTCGATGCCGGTCTTCTCGGAGTAGGCGTCGGCCGCACCCTGCAGGGCGTCGACGCGCTCGGTGTCGACCCAGACGGTGAGCGTCGACGTCGCGTCGCCGCCTTCTTCGGTCTCGGACGGGGTCCCGCTGCCTGCGCAGCCGGCGAGAACGATCGACGTGACGGCCAGGCCGCCGAGAGCCAGCCAGCCCTTCTTTTTCACCTTCATCGGTGCAGTGCCTCTCTGGAGTGCTGAGTGAGTCCAGCCGCACTGCCGGTCGCGACGGTGCGGGTTCGACTCTCGCTCGCGATTGCAAGCGCTTACATTTGTAACTCAGCAGACGCCATATGGCAACACCGCGATCGGATCGATATCTCGCCGTGACTTTGAGGCCCGCGCATGGAATCGCTTGCACGCCGGCCCGGACTGGAACCGCTTGCAGCAGCATCCCTTCTCCCGCGGTGAACGGCCCCCGCCGATAGACTGCCCGCCATGGCAGATTCTTCGTTCGACATCGTCAGCAAGGTCGACCACCAGGAGGCGGAGAACGCCCTCAACCAGGCCCGCAAAGAGATCGAGCAGCGCTACGACTTCAAGGGCACCGGGGCCTCCGTCGAGTGGAGCGGCGAGTCCGTGCTCATCAAGGCCAGCACCGAGGATCGCGCGAAGGCCGTCCTCGACGTCTTCCAGTCGAAGCTCATCAAGCGCGGCATCTCGCTGAAGAGCCTCGAGTCGGGAGAGCCCTTCGCCAGCGGCAAGGAGTACCGCATCGTCTCGACGATCAAGGACGGCATCTCGTCCGAGAACGCCAAGAAGATCTCCAAGATCATCCGCGACGAGGGTCCCAAGTCGGTGAAGTCGCAGATCCAGGGCGACGAGCTGCGCGTGCAGTCCAAGTCGCGCGACGACCTGCAGGAGGTGCAGCGCCTCCTCAAGGCCGCCGACCTCGACGTCGACCTCCAGTTCGTCAACTACCGCTGACGCGAGCCCCGGCTTGGGCGGCCGGCGTGCTCAGACGCGCAGTCGCGGTGCGGACTGACCCTACACTCGGGCCATGCGCTTCCTCCGGGCCGTCCTGTCGGCCGTCGTCGCGACGCTTCCGGTGCTCGTCATCCTCCTCATCCCCTCGTTCGTCCGGTCGGATGTCGACGGCGCCTCAGCCGTCGGTGTCGGGACGGCGATCCTCAACGCCGCGTTCCTCGCCGCGATCATCCTCATTCCGCGGGTGAACGGATGGCTCGACCCCGAGGTGCCGGACTGGACCTCGTCGACCGCCATGGCGGCCACCGGCCGGGTCTGGCGCAGCCGCATCTGGCTCGCCCTCCTCGCCGTGCTGGCACTGCTGGGCATCTTCGCCGCCGGCCAGACGGCGGCGTACGTGATCGCGACCGGCTCGCCGGCGGTCGTCGACGGCGTACTGGACTACAGCCGCTTCCTGGTGCCCGAGGTCGTGGTCTACCTGCTCGGGTACGTGCTGTCGCTCACGACCTACGTGCTGCTCATGCGCGTGCTCTCCCGCCGCGCGGAGTGACGGGCCGCCCCGGGAACGATCCGCCCGCGGGAACGATAAAGGCCCCGGGTGCTGGGGACACCCGGGGCCTGTCGTCGTCTGCTCTCGCATCACCAACCCCCCGGTTAGCGGCGCGTGACGACGGATGGGAAGGATTCTTGGGGAGGGCCTTCCCTGAGATGCTGGGGACATCTCCCCTACAGCTTAACCCGACTGTCTACAAGAGCGCTGTCCCCTCTTCGGGGGACATTCTCGTCCGGGATGACGTACGCCCGAGCCCATCGGTCGAGAGCATCGTACGCGATCGCGCGCGGCGCCGGGCGCGAAAGGAAGACATCGTGGATGGCGCCTTTGACGCGCGCGATCGTCACGAGCTCGCCGATCCGGGTGGACGCCCGGGCGATGTCGTCGACCACGAGCACCGAGTCGGTCGATGTCATGGACTCCTTCCACGACAGCGGCGTCGTCGATCCCGCCGACAGCAGCACCATCGCCGGGCATCCGACGTCGACGCCGGCCGCGACCCGGCGGTGGCCTTCCATCACGGCCGACAGCCATCCCGGAGCGGTCGGAAAGCCGCGGTCGGGCCGCCAGAGGCCGCGGTGCACGTCCTGCGGCAGCGTGCCGATCTCATCCTGCGCACGTGTGTAGAAGCCGAAGTCCACGGCGGGCTGGGTTCCCCGCGGATCCAGCCGTGCCCGCATGTCGACGAGCGGCGCGAGCGCCTGGCGCCCCAGGGTGCCCAGCTGCAGCTCGAGCCACGGACTGTTGAGCACGACCGCGTGCGCGCGGCCGGGGTGTCGGGCCGCCCAGAGGGTGAGGGTGAGGCCGCCGGTCGAGTGGCCCATCAGGACGAGCTTGCGGCCCCGGGAACGCGTGTCCGGTTCGTCCGCCAGCGACCCTCCGGCGGGGTCCGCGTGTCCCATCGCCCGCAGCGCCGCCGCGATGTCGACGTCGTAGTCCTCGAGGGAGTCGATGTACCCGGGCGCCTGCCCCTCCCGGAAGCTCCGGCCGTAGCGGCGCAGGTCGAGGGCGTAGAAGGCGAAGCCGGCCGCCGAGAGCACATCGGCCAGGTGGGTCTGGAAGAAGTAGTCCGACCAGCCGTGCACGTAGAGCACGTCGACGTCGCGCAGCGGGGCGAACAGC
>DATEOM010000600.1:0-4314 GCA_035274105.1 Microbacterium sp. | reverse complement strand
TACGCCTCGGCCTTGTCCGCGTGGCGGTTGGCCACGTTGCGGTACGACAGCGTCACGATCGCCAGCGCGGCGAAGACCACGATCGCCACGATGCCGTACCAGACGGTCTCGAGAGCGACGTTGCCGTGGTGCTCCGCCTCTTCGGCGGCGAGGGCGATGATCGTGGCGAATGTCATTCGGGCTCCGTTCGGGTTCGCCTCTGGGGCGCGGGACTGGACAAGTCTATTCCGTTACGCGCGGACCTGCCCGGCACCCCGCGCGAGCCACTTCGAGCTCGTGAGTTCAGCGAGCCCCATGGGGCCGCGCGCATGCAGCTTCTGCGTGGAGATGCCGACCTCGGCACCGAAGCCGAACTCGCCGCCGTCGGTGAACCGCGTCGACGCGTTCGCCATCACCACCGCCGAATCGACCTCGGCGAGGAAGCGGGCCTCGTTCGCCGCGTCCTGCGTCACGATCGACTCGGTGTGGTGGGTCGAGTACCGGCGGATGTGCTCGAGCGCGTCGTCCAGGTCGTCGACGACGCGCATCGCGAGATCGAGGCTGAGGTACTCCGTCGCCCAGTCCTCGTCGGTCGCGGGGGTGACGCCCGGGGCCAGGCGCTCGACGGCCTCGTCGCCGTGGACCGTGACGCCGCTCTGCTGCAGGGCGGCCACGACCGGACCGACGAGGCGGTCGGCGGCGCCCCGATGCACGAGGACGGTCTCGACCGCGTTGCAGACGCTCGGGCGCTGGGTCTTGGCGTTCACGACGATGTCGCGTGCCCAGTCCAGGGGCGCGGTCTCGTCGAGGACGATGTGCACGATGCCCGCGCCCGTCTCGATGACGGGGACCGACGACTCTGTCACGACCGTCTCGATCAGCTGCGCGCTGCCGCGAGGCACCAGCACGTCGACGACGCCGCGCGCGTGCATCAGTTCACGGGCTCCCTCGCGGCCGAACTCGTCCACCGTCTGAATGGCCTCGGGGTCGATGGCCCGCTCCGCCAGTGCGCCGCGCATCGCGCGCACCAGCGCCGCGTTGGTGTGCTCGGCGGCGGTACCGCCCCGCAGCACGACCGCGTTGCCGGAGCGCAGCGCGAGGGCGGCTATGTCGACGGTGACGTTGGGTCGGGCTTCGTAGATGGAGCCGACGACGCCGAACGGCACGGCGACCTTCGTCAGCGACACGCCGTTCGCGAGTGTCCGCTCGTCGAGGACCCGGCCGACAGGGTCGGGCAGTGCGGCGATCTCGCGCACCGCTGCGGCGAGCGAGGCGACGCGCGGCTCGTCGAGCCGCAGACGGTCCTGCAACGCCGTCGAGAGCCCGGTCTGCGTGCCGCGGCGGAGGTCCTCCGCGTTGGCCGCCACGATCTCCGGCGCCGCGGCCTCGATCGCGTCGGCGATCGCGAGGAGCGCGTCGCGCTTCGCATCGTCGGCGAGAAGGCCGATGCTGCGCGCGGCATCCTTGGCGAGCAGCATCCGTTCACGTGCCGTCGTGGCGGTGGTGGTCATCCGCCCAGTCTATCGACCGCCGTGCGCACGGGACCGGTCGCGGCGGGCGCCGTCGGCTCGGGGTTGGGCTGGAACCACGTGCCGATCTCGTCGCCCGACAGCGCTTCACCGACGAGGTCGGCGCTGGTGACGAGGACTCCGATTCCGGATGCTGCGGCCAGCCGCGCGGCGGAGACCTTGGTCGCCGCTCCCCCGGTGCCGACGCTGTTGACGACGACCGAGCCGAATTCGAAGCCGTGCAGGTCGTCGCCGTAGGAGACGCGAGGGATCGGCAGGGCTCCGGGCTCGTCCGGCGGGCGTGTGTACAGGCACTCGATGTCGCTCAGGAGCACGAGGGCGTCGGCCCCGATCAGCTGCGCGACGAGGGCCGCGAGCCGGTCGTTGTCGCCGAAGCGGATCTCGTGCGTCGCGACGGTGTCGTTCTCGTTGACGATGGGGAGGATGCGCAGGCCGAGGAGACGCTCCATGGCGCGACGCGCGTTGGAGCGGTGCGTCGCGTTCTCGAGGTCGCCCGCGGTGAGGAGCACCTGGCCTGCCACGATGCGGAAGGGCCGCAGCGACTCCTGGTAGCGGTAGATGAGCACGTTCTGGCCCACCGCGGCCGCCGCCTGCTGGGTCGCGAGGTCGCTCGGACGCTCGTCGAGGAGCAGGTACGGCATCCCTGTCGCGATCGCGCCCGATGAGACCAGCACGACCTCGGTGCCGCGCGCGTGGGCGGCGGCGAGGGCGTCGACGATCGGCTTGATCTTGTGCGCGTTGTCGCCGCTGATCGAAGAGGATCCGACCTTGACGACCACGCGCCGGGCGAGCGGGAGGTCGCTGCGCTCCCGCGCGCTCACTCCGCGTCCTCCTGGTCGCGGTAGCGCTCGGCGATCCGCTCGGCCTCGAGCTCGGCGCGCGCGTCGGCCTTGGCGTCCATCATGTCGTGGTAGCGCTCGCGGCGCTCCGACGTGGTGCGCCGGGTGTCGCGCAGCAGTCGCGGGTCGGTGCCGCGCGGGGCGGTCATCAGCTCCGCGTTCGACGAGATCGAGGGCTCCCAGTCGAAGACGATGCCGTCGCCCTCGCCGATCACGACGGTGGCGCCGGGGGTCGCACCGGCACGGAACAGCTCGACCTCGACGCCCAGCTTCTCGAGGCGGTCACCCAGGTAGCCGACGGCCTCCTCGTTCTGGAAGTCGGTCTGCTGCACCCACTTGAGCGGCTTGTCGCCCAGGATGCGGTAGATGTTGCCGTACGTGCCGCCTTCGACGCGGACCGAGAAGTCCTTCTCCGAGCCCTTCGGCCGGATGACGATGCGCTCGGGTGCGGGCGCGGCGGCCTGCTCGGCGCGGTGCTTCGCGACGATGTCGCCGAGCGCGAAGGTGAGCTGACGCAGTCCTTCGTGGCTCACGGTCGAGATCTCGAACACGCGGAACCCGCGCGCCTCGAGGTCGGGACGCACGAGGTCCGCGAGATCCTTCGCCTCGGGGACGTCGACCTTGTTGAGCGCGACCAGCTGCGGGCGCTCGAGCAGCGGGAGCTGCCCGTCGGGCACGGGATAGGCGGCCAGCTCGGCCAGGATGACCTCGAGATCGCTGAGCGGGTCGCGGCCCGGCTCGAGCGTCGCGCAGTCGAGGACGTGGACGAGCGCCGTGCAGCGCTCGACGTGACGCAGGAACTCCAGGCCCAGACCCTTGCCCTCGCTCGCGCCCTCGATGAGGCCGGGGACGTCGGCGACGGTGAAGCGCTGCTCCCCCGCCTGCACGACGCCGAGGTTCGGGTGGAGCGTGGTGAACGGATAGTCCGCGATCTTCGGGCGCGCGGCGGAGATGGCCGCGATCAGGCTCGACTTTCCCGCCGAGGGGAAGCCCACGAGCGCGACGTCGGCGACGGTCTTCAGCTCGAGGAGGACGTCGCCCTCCCAGCCCGGCGTGCCGAGCAGCGCGAAGCCCGGGGCCTTGCGCTTGGGGTTCGCGAGGGCGGCGTTGCCGAGCCCGCCGAGACCGCCGGGGGCGGCGACGAACCGCATGCCCGGCTCGATCATGTCGACGAGGACCTCGCCGGAGGTGTCCTTCACGACGGTGCCGACCGGTACGGGCAGCTCGAGCGGCTCGCCCGCGGCGCCCGATCGGTGGTCTCCCATCCCGAAGCCGCCGTTGCCGCTCGAGCGGTGGGGCGAGTGGTGGTACGACAGCAGCGTCGTGACCTGCGGGTCGGCGACGAGCACGACGTCGCCGCCGTGACCGCCGTTGCCGCCGTCGGGTCCGGCGAGCGGCTTGAACTTCTCTCGCTTCACCGACACGCAGCCGTTGCCGCCCTTGCCGGCGCGCAGGTGAAGTGTCACCCGATCGACGAACGTGACCATGCGGTCCCCCTCAGGTCTTGATGCGTCCCGGCGCGCCGGGAACGGGATAAAGGGAAGGGGCGAGCCGAAGCCCGCCCCTTCTGGAAGTCTGTGCGACTCGCTGGATTACTCCGCGACCGCCACGACGTTGACGACCTTGCGGCCGCCCTTGTGGCCGAACTCGACAGCGCCCGCGGCCAGCGCGAACAGCGTGTCGTCGCCACCGCGGCCGACGTTGGCGCCCGGGTGGAAGTGCGTGCCACGCTGGCGGACGAGGATCTCGCCGGCGTTGACGGCCTGGCCGCCGAAACGCTTCACGCCGAGGCGCTGAGCGTTGGAGTCACGACCGTTGCGGGTGGAGCTTGCGCCCTTTTTGTGTGCCATCTCTGCGTCTCCTGTGGCTTACTTGATGCCGGTGACCTTGACGCGCGTGAGGTCCTGACGGTGCCCCTGGCGCTTCTTGTAGCCGGTCTTGTTCTTGAACTTCTGGATCACGATCTT
>DATEOM010000599.1:0-3223 GCA_035274105.1 Microbacterium sp. | reverse complement strand
GTACACCTCGAGGGATCCCTCGACGAGCGCCCGGTCGAGAGGCGGGTCGCGCACGACCTCGAGCCCCCAGGCCTCCTCCGCCGAGCGATAGACGGCCTTCTCGCGCGAGCGGTTGAGGTCGATCTCGAAGCGCGACCGGTGAACGACGACGCGGGCCGGGATGAGCGCACCGATCTCGTCGGTGTGCGGGTCCTCCTCCCGGAACCGGTCCTCGTCGGGCAGCACCAGCTCGGCCGCCACGTCGGCGCGCACGTCGTGCCCGTTGTGGATCGCGGTGGCGATGAACTGCCCGCTCCAATCGCCGAGGAACTCGAACGCGGGGCGCTCCGTCGTGACCATCAGTCCATTGTTTTCCCGGGCGGAGCGGGCCCTCAAGGGGTTGACAGGGTCTGAGAGTCCCCTAGCCTCGCGCGTGCTCGATCTCGCGGCGGGTACACGGCGATGCCGTCGTCGCTGGGTAGACTCGTCAGGCCAGCCTCTGTAGCTCAATGGAAGAGCAGTTCCGTCCTAAGGAAACGGTTGGGGGTTCGAGTCCCTCCAGGGGCATCGCAGTTCAATTGCCGATAGCTAAACGCGGCACTCCGTATCAACAGAAGCGCATCCTGACCACCCGCTTCGTAGCATGAGCCCATGGCGCTCACAGGAGACGATGTGATGACGAACCGACTGCAGCGCCCCAGCGCAGCGAGACCCCTCAGGCAGCGCGTCGACATCGGCGGCCTCGCATTCCGCGTGCGTTCCTCCGTCTCGCCCCGTACTCGGGAGCCGGCAATCGTGCTGGTGCACGGGATCGGGGTGTCGCACCGCTACCTGTCGCGCCTGCATCATGAGCTCGCGCGCCACCGCACGGTCATCTCGGTGGATCTCCCCGGGTTCGGCGGGCTGCCCAAACCCGGCCACGACGTCGACGTGCCGACGATGGCCCGGGCTCTCGCACAGGTCCTGGAGCAGCTGACGCTCGGGCCCGTGGTGCTCTTCGGCCACTCGATGGGCACCCAGTGGGTCGTCGAGACCGCCCTGCAGCGGCCCGAGCTGGTGACGTCGGTGGTCACGATGGGCCCCGTGGTCGACGATCGCCACCGGACGATCCTGCGGCAGACGCGCGCGCTCCTCGTCGACACGCTCCTCGAGTCTCCGACCGTGAACGCGATCGTCCTCACTGACTATCTGCGCTGCGGCGTGCCCTGGTATCTGACGCAGTTGCGACACATGCTCGCCTCCCGGCTGGAAGACCGCGTCGCCGAGCTCACGGTGCCCCTCCTGGTTGTGCGCGGCGGCGCCGACCCGATCGCCGGCCTGGAATGGTGCCGACGGCTTCGCCGCAGCGCTCCGCGTGCCCAGCTGGTGCAGATCCCCGGTCACCACCACGTGGCGCAGCACACCGCACCCAGAGCGGTGGCGTCAGCGGTCCTCTCGCTCGCGTCGTAACCGAGATCGCCGACTCCGACGCTGCGGGGGTCGCGACGCTAGATGCTCGTGAGGAGCGCGTCCATCTGCTCCCGCGGCATGGGTCGCGCGAACAGGTAGCCCTGGCCGCGATCGCATCCCATCGTCTTGACCTTCTCCAGTTGCTGGGGGGTCTCGATCCCCTCTGCGACGACGAGGATGCCGGCGTCGTGCGCGACCGCGATCGCGTCACCCAAGGTGCGTTCAGCTGCTGCGGACTCGTCTGCCACCAGGGCACGGTCGATCTTCAGCTCGGTCGCGTGAAGCCGCTTCAGCTGGGTGAGGGACGCCTGCCCGGCGCCGAAGTCATCGATCGCGATGCCGAGCCCCATCGCCCGGAGTCGATCGAGCCGGGCGACGACCGCCGACACGTCGCCGATGTGACGGCCCTCGGTGATCTCGAGAGTGAGTCGCCGTGCCGGATGGCTGATCCGCTCGACGATCCGTCCCAGCCACGTCGTGAACGCGGAGTCCTGCAGTTGCGCAGGCGACACGTTGACGGATACATCGATGCCCCACCTCGACATGACCGCGATCGCCTGCGTGGTCATGTACCGGCCGATCTCCCCGATCATGCCGTCCTCCTCGGCGATCGGGATGAACTCGTTGGGTCCGACCAGACCCCACTCCGAGTGATTCCACCGGCACAGCGCCTCGACCGCGACCACGCGATTGCTCACCAGGTCGATCTGGGGCTGGAACCACGCAGCGATCTCCGAGCGCTCGAGGGCGTGCGTCAGCGCTCTCGCTATCTCACTTCTCACAGCCACGGCTTCTCGCTTCGGTGCGGGCCGGCACCCCCGCGCCTCCCGTGCCGCAATTCTCGCACCGCCCGCGCCCCCGAACGGGATCTTGACGCCCGCCGACGTTGTCGGGTATTCATGCATTCCATCTCGCCGCGCATGACTCTGAGCGCCTGCTTCTGACGGCGGTGCCGGCGATGGCACGTGGGAGGGTGGTCTCGTGAAGGATCCGATCCAGCGTCTCAGCGAGCTCGCCACCGCACATTCGCTCACCGTGGCCGTCGCCGAATCGCTCACCTGCGGTCTTCTCGCGAGCGAGATCGGCAAGGGCGAGAGTGCCAGCGACTGGTTCTCCGGTGCTGTCGTGGCCTACCAGACGGCGGTGAAGGTGGAGGTGCTGGGACTGCCTGACGGTCTCGACCCGTGCTCGGCGGAATGCGCCAGCCGACTGGCGCACGGCGTCCGCTCCCTGCTGCAGGCCGACATCGCCGTCTCCACGACCGGTGTCGGCGGCCCCGACAGCGAAGACGGGCATCCGCCCGGCACGGTGTTCCTCGGCTGGGCCGATGCCAGTGGCTCAGGGGCCGAACTGTTCCACTTCGCCGGCGAACCCGACGAGGTGCTGCGGGCCACGGTCGACCGGGCCCTCGTCCTGCTCGTCGGTCTTGCCGCCAACGAGGATTAGTTGACAGCCGATCATCACTTCGCCGCGATCAGCACCTGCGGAGCCGCTTGCTTCATGCGGCTCAGCAGCCACCGCAGCTGAACACTGGTCTGTTTGTCGCAGTCGGTGACCACCTGCAGCAGCTCACGGTCGCCGAGCGCCTGAGCCGCCTGCTTGATCATCGTCCAGGTCACGTCCGTCAGGCTGGCGAGCAGATAGAGGTCCTGCAGATCGCGGAGCAGTCCGAGCGGCCCGCTGCGCGCTTCATCGAGCCCATCGGCGTGAAGCCGTTCCGGCTCGTCGCCCGCATCGCCCGTGCCATAGCGGTCGACCGAGGGCTGCAGCATCCTGACATGCGTGTCGCACTGGC
>DATEOM010000598.1:0-9122 GCA_035274105.1 Microbacterium sp. | reverse complement strand
GCGCTCGTCGGCATCCTCCTCCTGTTCGGCATCGCCCGCACCATCCTGCGCATGCGCCGGCGACGCAGGGGGACGGATGCTGCCGCCCCGGGGAGTGCCGAGGGTGAGACGCCGGAGGATGAAACGCCGGAAGTCGAGGGTCAGCCCGGGGCCGCGGCCGATGAGGCCGGCGTGCGCGCCGCGACCGAGGGGAACGAGGAGTGAGCGGGATCGGGCGCGCGAGCGTGCTCATCGGCGCCGGCACGATCGTCTCGCGCCTCACGGGGTTCCTTCGCGGCATCGTGCTGGTGGCCGTCGTCGGCGCGGTCGGCAGCCGCGCGGGTGACGCGTTCACGACCGCGAATCAGCTGCCCAACAACATCTACGCGATCATCTCCACCGGCCTGCTCACCGCGGTGATCGTGCCGCAGATCGTCAAGGCGGCGTCCCACCCGGACGGCGGCCGCGCGTTCATCTCCAAGGTGTTCACGCTCGGCACGGTCGTCCTCCTCGTCGCCACGGTGCTCGCGACCCTCGCCGCACCGTGGTTCGTGCAGCTCTACGCGCCCGGCTACGCGCCCGACCAGCTCGCGCTCGCCACGACGTTCGCATACTGGTGTCTTCCGCAGATCGTCTTCTACGGGCTGTACGCGCTCGTCGGGGAGGCGCTCAACGCGCGACGGATCTACGGCCCGTTCACCTGGGCGCCGATCGTCAACAACGTCGTCTCCATCGCCGGCTTCCTCGTCTTCCTCGCGCTGTTCGGTGGTCCGGTGACGGAGGTCGTGGACTGGACACCGGCGATGATCGTGCTCCTCGCGGGAACCGCCACCTTCGGCATCGTCGTGCAGGCGGTGATCCTGTTCTTCTTCTGGCGCCGGACCGGGCTACACGTGCGTCCGGACTTCCGCTGGCGAGGGGTCGGGCTCGATCAGATCGGCCGCCTGGCGGGGTGGACCTTCCTGATGGTCGTCGCGGGCCAGCTGGCGGGCATGCTGCAATCCCGTGTGGTCTCGGAAGCGTCCGGCGCCGGCCCCGCCGCCGCGGTCTCGGCGAACGCGTGGCTGCTGTTCATGCTTCCGTACTCGATCATCGTGCTCTCGATCGGCACCCCCTACTTCACCCAGCTCAGCGAGCACGCCCATGCCGGCCGCGACGACGACGTCCGCGCCGACATCGGCCGCAGCATCCGCACCCTCGGCGTGTTCATCGTGATTGCGACGTTCGCGCTGGCCGCGGCCGCGGTTCCCGCCTCACGCATCTTCACGAACACGGCCGACGACGCCGTCGATGCCGCGTGGGTGCTGCTCGCCTACCTGGTCGGGCTCGTGCCGCTCGCGGTGCTGTTCGTCATCCAGCGGACGTTCTACGCATACAGCGACACCCGCACGCCCTTCTTCTTCACGCTGCTGCAGTGCGCGATCGTCGTCGCAACGGCGTACGGCGCGCGGGCGCTGGTCGACGCCGGCGTCATCGGGCTGGAGTACCTCGCCGCGGCCGTCGCGATCGGCCAGTCGTTCTCGAGCATCGTCCAGGTCGTGCTCGCGACGTGGCTGCTGCACCGGCGGCTCGGGAATCTGGCGATCGGATCATGGATGCTGTCGCTCGGCCGGTTCGTGCTCGCGGCGATTCCGGCGGCCGCTGCCGGGTGGCTCGTGTTCCTGTGGTTCGGCGGCGCGGAGGGCTGGACGGCGTCGAGTCAGCTGCTCGGCGCGGTCGGCGCGGCCGTCATCGGGACGGTCTCGATCGCGGTGTACGTCGGCTTCCTGGCGCTGCTGCGGGCGCCGGAGCTCTCGGTCGCGACCGGCCTGGTGCGCCGCTTCCTGCCCGGCCGTCGCTGAGACCGGCCCGCCTCCGCTGAGGCCGTGCCGCCCGTACCGCCCGGGTCGGTGTGTCCCGAAGGGGCGCGGGGAACGGGGCGCGGAATGCCGCGCGGTTACCATGTGTTGAGGCATCCGGAGCCATCGCGTGTGTCACGGCACGCCCCGCGAGGCTTCACGAGGAAAGGTGCGCACGTGCGTCAGGTCATCATCATCGGTTCGGGCCCCGCGGGTTACACGGCGGCGATCTATGCCGCCCGCGCCAACCTCAGCCCGCTCGTCGTGGCGAGCTCGGTCGAGGCCGGCGGCGAGCTGATGAACACCACCGAGGTCGAGAACTTCCCCGGGTTCCCCGAGGCGATCATGGGGCCCGACCTCATGGCGAAGATGCAGGAGCAGGCCGAGCGCTTCGGCGCCGAGGTGCTCTACGACGACGTCGTGTCGCTCGACATCGACGGCCCGGTCAAGAAGGTCACCCTCGGCAGCGGCGCTTCGCACGAGGCCGACGCGCTGGTGTTCGCGACCGGATCCGCTCCGCGCAAGATCGGCATCGAGGGGGAGTCCCGCCTGTCGGGCCGCGGCGTCTCGTACTGCGCGACCTGCGACGGGTTCTTCTTCCGGGAGCGCGTGATCGCGGTCGTGGGCGGCGGCGACTCCGCGATGGAGGAGGCGACGTTCCTCACCAAGTTCGCGTCGAAGGTGTACATCATCCACCGCCGCGACGAGCTGCGCGCCTCGAAGATCATGCAGGAGCGCGCGTTCAAGAACGAGAAGATCGAGTTCGTCTGGAACAGCGAGGTCGTCGACATCCTCGGCGACGAAGCGGTCACCGGCGTCGTCCTGGAGGACACCGTCGACGGCTCGCGTCGCGAGCTGGCACTGGATGGGGTGTTCGTCGCGATCGGCAACGACCCGCGCACGCACCTCGTGCACGACAAGCTCGAGCTCACCCCCGAGGGCACGATCTGGGTCGACGGCCGCTCGTCGCGCACGTCGGTTCACGGAGTGTTCGCCGCCGGTGACGTCATCGACCCGACCTACCGTCAAGCGGTGACTGCGGCCGGCAGCGGCACGGTCGCGGCCCTCGACGTCGAGCACTTCCTGGCGGCACTCGGCGAGGCCGGTGCGCCGGCGCCCGACGCCGCGGAGATCGACGGGCTTCCCGGCGCGGACGCCGAGGACGAGGCTGACGCGGCCTAGCGCGAGCACCGGCGCCGCGCAAGCCGGGAACACTTCTCGCGCGTGTCGCGTTGAATGAGCGTGGACACACTTCCCACCGAAGGAGAAACACAGATGACCGCCAAGGCGACGACTTCCGCCACGTTCGAGCAGGACGTGCTCCAGGCCGAAGGCCCGGTGCTCGTGGACTTCTGGGCGGAGTGGTGCGGCCCGTGTCGCATGGTCTCGCCCGTCCTCGATCAGATCCAGTCGGAGCACCCTGACAAGATCACGATCCTCAAGCTCAACGTCGACGAGAACCCCGACCTCGCGATGAAGTACCAGATCACCTCGATTCCCGCGATGAAGGTGTTCAACAAGGGCGCCGTCGAGACGACGATCATCGGAGCGAAGCCGAAGTTCGCGCTCGAGCAGGACCTCGCGGCCTACATCGGCTGAGCTCCTCCCGCTTCTACGTAAACCCCGCCGGCTCGTCCGGCGGGGTTTTCGCGGTCTACCGGGTGTTTCTGGAATATGCCGGTTGCAGCATCCAACATCCACAAGATTTCTTCGCGAGCAGTGTCGATCTGCGCGAAGCTTGTTCGACGCACATGGTGAAGGGGCCGAACGGGCCTCCGACCGGGCCATCATCGCCCCACGAAAGGGAATCCCATGCGTTACATGCTGATCATGCAGGTCGAGGCCGAGGCGGCTGCGGCGTTCGACCCCGAGACGTTCGACATGGCGGAGACGTTCGCCACCATGGGCCGCTACAACGAGGAGCTGCAGAAGGCCGGCGTGTTCCTCAGCGCCGAAGGGCTGTCAGACGCGTCGGAGGGCTTCCGTGTCGACTTCGATTCGGTTCCCCCGGCCGTGACGGACGGACCGTTCGCCGAGGCGCGCGAGGTCTTCACCGGCTACTGGATCCTCGAGGTCTCGTCGCGCGAGGAGGCGGAGCACTGGGCACGCAAGTGCCCGCTCGGACCCGGCACGACGCTCGAGGTGCGCCGCGTCAACGAATGGAGCGACTTCGATCAGAGCAACGAGTGGGTCGCCAAGGCACAGGAGTGGCGCGCCGCCAACTCGTGACGCCGGTTCTCGAGCCGCGTCCGTCAGCTCGCTTCGGCACGCACCGTCGGGTCCCACCGGCGGTGCGTGTTCGCGTCGCCGAGCAGCGCCCACACTGCGCGGGTCAGCGGGGGATAGTCGAGGGCGATCTGCCGCAGCACCCGGTAGTGACGGCTGGCGTTCGGACGCGACCCGCCGTCGGCCGCGATGTTCTCGGCGCGCAGCAGATAGACGACGAGTTCGTCGACCGACGGCAGCTCGTCCATGAACTCCCACGGGTCTTCGCCGGCGCGAAGGCGCTCGTGCACCAGCACCGAGAGCTCGTCGGCGGCTTCGGCACGGAGCAGCTCGAGGCTCGCACGTCGCCGCGGGGTCTGCTCGTCGTTCGCCATCAATCCAGGGTACGGGGCGATCCCGACACGATGGGCCACCCGTTTACGCTGAAAGCATGACGCCCGACGACGATGCCCACGCGCGCCGTGCGGTCGAAGCCGTGTGGCGCGAGGAGTCCGCGCGCATCGTGTCGGCGATGGCGCGCCACACCGGCGACTTCGCCTGGGCCGAGGATCTCGCTCAGGAGGCGCTCGTCGAGGCCCTCGCGGCCTGGTCGGGCAGCGGCATCCCTCACAATCCCGGTGCCTGGCTCATGTCGGTGGCGAAGCGGCGCGCGATCGACGGGTGGCGGCGACGGGAGCGGATGTCGCAGCGCGAGCCGCTCTTCGTCTCGGAGGCCCTCGCGATCGAGGCGATCGACTCGGTGCCCGACGACGCCGACCCCGACCGCATCGACGACGACGTGCTGCGTCTCGTCTTCGTCGCGTGCCACCCCGTACTTCCCGCGCAGGCGCGCCTCGCGCTGACACTGCGCACCGTCGCCGGTCTCACCACCGAGCAGATCGCGCGGGCCCTGCTCATGACCGTGCCGACCGTGCAGCAGCGGATCGTCCGCGCCAAGCGGACGCTCGCCGCGGAAGGCGTGCCCTTCGAGGTGCCCGATCGTGCGGAGCGCCCGGCGCGGCTCGCCAGCGTGCTGCAGGTGATCTACCTTCTCTTCACCGAGGGCTACTCGGCAGCCGAGGGGGAGGGGCTCATCCGGCCGGACGTCGCGCGCGAGGCGGTGCGACTCGGTCGCCAGCTCGCCGCGCTCATGCCGCGTGAGCCCGAGATCTGGTCGCTCATCGCGCTCATGGAGTTCCAGTCGTCGCGCTTCGCGGCTCGCATCGACGCCGAGGGGCTGCCGCTCACCCTCGAAGAGCAGGACCGCCGCCGATGGGACCGTTCGGCGATCACGCGCGGCAACGAGGCGATGGAACGCGCGGATGCCTCTGCCCGAGGCCTCGGGTACTACGGCCTGCAGGCCGCGATCGCGCAGTGCCATGCAATCGCCCCCACGTTCGCCGAGACCGACTGGGAGCAGATCCTCCGGCTCTACGACGGCCTGGAGTCGCTCGCGCCCTCGGCTGTCGTCCGCCTCAACCGCGCCGTCGCGCTCTCCATGGCCCGAGGCCCCGAGCCCGCTCTCACCGTCGTCGACGCGCTCGCTCCAGAGCTGTCGGGCTTCCGCCCCCTCCCCGCCGTGCGCGCGGAGCTTCTGGAGCGCCTCGGACGAACGGATGCTGCGGCCGCCGAGTTCCTCGCAGCGGCTGAGCTGCCCGGCAATGCGGCCGAGGCCGAAGCCCTGCGCCGGCGCGCCGAGGCCCTCAGGCGCCTATGACGCCTCGAGGGCTCCATACTCCGTCTCGCCCAGTTCCGCGAGGATCCGGTTGAGGTCCTGAATCGTAGCGAAGTCGATGCTGATCTGGCCTTTTCTTGCGGTCAGTGAGATCTTGACTCGGGTGTTCAGTCGGTCACCCAGGCGCACGGCAACATCGTCGAGGTGTGCGCGGCGGGATCCGGCCTGCGGCTTCGCGGAACGCGTGGGCGAGGCATCCGGAAGCTTCGCAGCAGCCTCCGCGGCGCGCACGGAGAGGTCCTCGTTGACGATCTTGTCAGCGAAGCGCTGCATCGCCGTCGCGTCCTCGAGGGACAGGATCGCGCGCGCGTGCCCCGCGGTCAGCACCCCGGCGGCGACCCGCTGCTGCACTGGCACCGGGAGTTTGAGGAGTCGGATCGTGTTGCTGATCTGCGGACGCGAGCGGCCGATGCGGGTGGCGAGCTCTTCCTGCGTGATGCCGAAGTCCTCGAGGAGCTGCTGGTAAGCCGAGGCCTCTTCGAGCGGGTTCAGCTCGGAGCGGTGCAGGTTCTCGAGCAGGGCATCGCGAAGCAGGTGCTCGTCGGCCGTTTCGCGCACGATCGCGGGGATCGAGGTGAGTCCGGCCTCGCGCGCGGCGCGCGTGCGCCGCTCACCCATGATGAGCTCGTAGTCGCCCTTCTCGTTGAGACGGACGACCACGGGCTGCAGGACGCCGAACTCGCGCACACTGTGCACCAGCTCTGCGAAGTGCTCGGGATCGAAGTTCGTGCGCGGCTGTCGCGGGTTGGGCACGATGTCGTGCGGATCGATGTGCGCCAGTCGGGCGCCGGGCACCTCGACAAGGTCATCCTGGCCGTCGGGCTCGACCGACTCGACGGGCAGCTCCGCTTCGGCCACGGCGACGGCACGGGGGAAGAACACATCCGCGGGACGCTCGTCGGCCTGCTCGCTGGTCGGGATCAATGCGCCGATTCCACGGCCGAGTCCTGTGCGCTTCGCTGCCATCACGCGCCCCTTTCGTTCGAGGCGCTGTCGCGCCGGATCATCTCGACAGCCGCTTCGCGGTACGCGATGGCGCCGGCCGACTGTCCATCGTAAGCGAGAACGGACTGCCCGAAACTCGGCGCCTCCGAGACGCGCACGGATCGTGGGATGATCGTGTCGAGCACTTCTGTGGGGAAGTGGGCCCGCACTTCATCGGCGACCTGCTGGGCGAGTCTCGTGCGGCCGTCGTACATCGTGAGCATGATGGTCGACAGCTCGAGGCGAGGGTTGAGGTGCTTCTGAATCATCCGCACCGTCCCGAGCAGCTGGCTCAGACCCTCGAGCGCGTAGTACTCGCACTGAATGGGGATGAGGAGCTCGCTCGCTGCAGTGAAGGCGTTGATCGTGAGAAGTCCCAGTGAGGGCGGGCAGTCGATGAGGATGAAGTCGACTTCCCCGCCGTTCGTAGCGAGGTAGTCGTCGACCGCGACACGCAGGCGGTGCTCGCGCGCGACCTGGGAGACGAGTTCGATCTCGGCTCCGGCGAGGTGGATGGTGCTCGGCGCGCACAGGAGGTTGGGCGATTCGGGGCTCACCTGGATGATGTCGGCGAGCGGGAACTCGTCGATGAGCACGTCGTACACGCTCGGCGTGTCAGCGGTGTGCGGCACCCCCAGCGCCGTCGAGGCGTTGCCCTGAGGGTCGAGGTCGATGACGAGCACCTTCGCACCGCGCTCGGCCAGGGCCGCCGCTAGGTTGACGGTGGTCGTGGTCTTTCCGACGCCGCCCTTCTGGTTCGAGACGGTGAGCACGCGCGTGCGCCCGGTGAGCTGGACCTCAGCCGCGTCGAGCGCCTTGCGACGCGCGGTGAGATCCGCGAGTTCTCGCGCGATGGGGGAGTCGTCTTCTTCCTGCGCGAGCGCGGCGCCGTCTTGCTGCACGATGGGGGGTTCCTCTTCCTGCGTGACGGTGGAGCGTTCGGGCGGTGCGATGTCTTCGGGGGTGGAGTCAGCGTACTCGTCCGATGCGACATCGCCTTCGGAGCCTGTCGACTCGTCTTCGTCGCCCCGCAGAGCAGCGACCTCCTCGAGACCAACAGCTGCGTCCGGAGCGGTGCTCTCGCTGCTGGCATCGTGGTCGTCGGCCCCGCTGTCGCCGCCATCGCCCGCGCCGCGCGGGGACGGGTCTTCGATCCCGGGAGAGTCCGGCGTCCAGACGGTGGGCGGTGCTTCGGACGAGAGGGACGCCTGAGCTTCAGTCTCGTCGGGTTGTTTCACGTGAAACTCTCCCCCGTGCCCGAGCCGCTCAACATCGTCTTCCACCCTATCCCGCCTTCCCCCCACCCCCAGGCGCTGGAGCCACTTATTCATGCGTTCCTTACTCGTCCGCGTGGATGTGCCACCCTCCCAGTCAACCTCGCGAGCCCCGTTCCAGCACGCCAACCCGCCGCTCGAAGTCGACTGAGAAATCCCTCATGTGGCTGAGGGCATACTAGGCCGATGCCGGCTACTCATCCCGCTCCAGAGGGCGCGACGGATCGGCGCCGTCTCGACGTATCATCCCCCCGCGCACGGCGCGCACGCGGGCGCTGTTGGGCCGCAGGTTTCCTGGGCGATGCCGCGGCGGACCCCGATGGGCTCGGTTCTGCATGGCCGATTTCGCCACTCCTGGACAGCCTCCGCGATTGCCGGACGTGCGGCGGTTCATCACAGCGATGCCTCGTGTTTCACGTGAAACGCCCCGAGAATCTGGGTGCATCGTTTGCATGCGCGCGAGCGCCGAGAGCACGTCGCCAGCGAGACGCGCCAGCGTGCTCTCGGCGGGTCGGGAAGACCGCGGGGCTCATCGTACGCGCCGCGCTCGTTCGCTCGACATCAACCCGCGCACCCACGCTCCACCCAATGCCACCCCGCGATCGCCTCGTAGCCGCGCGTGACCGCGGGATGCCTGACCACTGAAGGAAGAACGCGGTGGTACTCGTTGATCCGGGCACCGTCGGTAGGGTTCGTGGGCGAAGGTGTTTCACGTGAAACCGGGCGCGCCCGCGCCTTCGCGGCCGGAGGGCCTGTTTGGCCCCCAGTCATCGTCGATCTGCGTGAGTTGCTCATACACGTCACGCTTCCCCGTCCCAGGACTGCACCCCAATCCGCCTCCATCCCGGGGCGACCAACGCGCTGAGGCCCCGAGCGAGGCTCGAATGGGACACTTCTCTTGGGCTGCAGCGTGAGTCGCGCAACGTTGTGCGCTGGGTGGCGGCGTCCGTTCACGGCGCCGCCCCTCTCGTATAAGAGCGCGCCCCCGCCAGCGTGACCGGCGACGACGTGGGGCGGTGCAGTTGCGTGGCCGATCGCTGCGTTCTCCTCGAGTACGAGTCGGCGGCCGTGCCGACCCGCGCAGCAGCGGGCACCGACGTCGTGAAG
>DATEOM010000597.1:0-2706 GCA_035274105.1 Microbacterium sp. | reverse complement strand
GTGGGATGCTCGTGCGTGCCGTCGCCCGCATTGACGACGCCCGCGCTGATCCACCCGCTCGTCGCGAGGGTGCGCGGCGCCCCGGATGCGCCGTGACGGATGACGACGGCGTCGGCGCCCATCGCCTGCAGCGTCTGCGCGGTGTCTTGGAGGGATTCGCCCTTCGAGACGCTGGAGCCCTTCGCGGAGAAGTTGATCACGTCCGCCGAGAGCCGCTTCGCGGCCGCCTCGAACGAGATGCGGGTGCGCGTGGAGTCCTCGAAGAACAGATTGACGACGGTCTTGCCGCGCAGCGTCGGGAGCTTCTTCACCTCGCGCTGCTGCGTGTCGGACATGTCCTCCGCGACGTCGAGGATGCGCAGGGCGTCCTCGCGGGAGAGGGTCTGGGTGTCGAGCAGGTGCCTCATGACTCGATCGTCACCTCCTCGACGCCGTCGGCCTCGGCGAGGCGCACGTTCACACGCTCCTCGCGGGCACTCGGCAGGTTCTTGCCGACGAAGTCGGGCCGGATGGGGAGTTCGCGGTGCCCGCGGTCGACCAGCGTCGCCAGCCGCACGGCGGCGGGGCGGCCGATGTCCTGCAGTGCATCGAGAGCGGCACGGATGCTGCGACCGGAGAAGAGCACGTCGTCCACGAGCACGACGACCTTGCCGTCGATGCCGCCGGCCGGGATCTGCGTCGGCTGCGGCGCGCGGGTCGGATTGCGGTGCAGGTCGTCGCGGTACATCGTGACGTCGAGCGACCCGACGGGGACGGGTGCGCCGCCGAACTGGGACACGAGTGCGCCGACGCGATGGGCGAGGGTGACGCCGCGAGTGGGGATGCCGAGGAGGACCAGTCCTTCGGGGCCCTTGTTGGACTCGAGGATCTCGTGGGAGATCCGAGTCAGGGCCCGGGCGATGTCGGCCTCGTGCAGCACGGTGCGCGTGCTCATCCGCCGCTCCCTTCTCCGCCTCACGGGACGGTGTTAAAGGTTGCTGTGATCGGCGTCCAGTCTACGACACGGCGGGGGCCGGCCCCGAACCGGGACCGGCCCCCGCCGGGGGTGGCGCGGATCAGCGTCGCGCGGGTCCGCGCAGCACGCGGGATGCCACGACGAGCGCTGCGGCGATCAGCACGGCGTTCTTGAAGATGTACTGTCCCGTGAGCGTCGGGCCGACCGGGCCGAACACCTCGGCGGGCAGCAGCACGATCGGCGACAGGATGCCGACGAACGCCAGGGCGAGCACGACGAGGCCGAAGCGGGCGAACACGCCGCCGGCGATGAGCAGCGCACCGGCGGCGACCTCGATCACCGCGGTCGCGACGAGAGCGGCCTGGCCGCTCACGAGGCCGAACGTGAGCTTCTCCCACGTGGCGCTCACGAGCGCCTCGACCGGGCTGACGCCGGGAATGAACTTGAGGACGCCGAAGACGGCGAACACCGCGCCGAGCGCGATGCGCAGCGCCGGGATGCTCCAGCGCTGCAGCGAGGCCTTCAGCCCCGCCTCGGCGCGTGCCTCGAAGGCGATCGCGGCGCGCAGGATGTTCGGGCGACGGGTGGACGCGGGCACGACGCCGCCGGCGCCGTGGATGGGAACGGTGGTCATGGCGTGATTCCTTCGGGTTCTGATCGCCCGCGATCGCGGGCACGGTGATCAGGACCCCGAGGCCCCCGCGGGTGATACGCACCGCTGCAGATCAGCACCCATCTCACACAATCGAGGCGCCGGAACGCGGGCTCGTTGTGGAGGATCTACAACAAGCCCGCGGTTCGGTCGGCGGTCAGGCCGCGGGGCTCGCCGCCGTGCGAGAGAGGTCGTCCTCGACCTGGGACGCCCGGATGGGGTGCCCCTGGCTGGTCAGGCACTTGCCGCTCGCGAGGTCCCACTTCCAGTCGTGCAGCGAGCACGTGAGCACGCCGTCCTCGATCTTCCCGGTCTTCGTGAGATCGGCACGCAGGTGCGGGCAGCGGCGCTGCACGATCCAGTCGCCGAGCTGGGCGTCCTCGGTCTGGTCGGTCTGCTCCGCGTACCAGTTCTCGACGTACTCGATGCGGTCCCGCGAGAGGCACTTGAGGAACGTCGTCAGGAACTCGTTGAACTTGCCGCTGCGCCCGACCTCGAACTGCATCGACAGGAAGATCGAATTGGACCAGTCGATCTCGTGGTCCGCGATGTTGGTCGAGACGAGGTCGGCGGGGATCGTGTACCAGTAGATGCACTCGTCGTCGGCGTACTCGCGCACCTTGGCCTTGGGGAAGTCGACGACCATATCGAGCTCGCCGATGCGGAAGCGCACCACGCCGCCGACGCCGTTGCGGATGGTGCGGGCCCGCCGCAGCAGCGGCTCCCACCACTCCTTGATCGCGGCGAGCATCTCGGTGGGCGGCAGCACGGCGGCGCGGCTGGCCTCCTCGGCGCGCACCTCGTCCTGGCGCGAGTCGCGCTGCTCGGCGAGGTACGTCCACTTGTCGTCGAAGATGCGGTCGATCTCCGCCTGCGTGTAGAGCGTCTGCGTCACCGAGATCTGGCCGCCGTCCAGTTCCACGACCGTGCCGGGCACGAACTCGTAGCCCTTCTGCTCGGGGCGGAGCTCGGCCATGTGCGCGAGGAACTGGCGCTGATCCGTGAAGATCGCGTCGTCGTCGAGCCCGTAGCCGTTGTATTTGAAGAGCTCCTCGCGGAGGAACATCGGCGGCCCCGCCATCGGGAAGACGTGCTCGGC
>DATEOM010000596.1:0-6443 GCA_035274105.1 Microbacterium sp. | reverse complement strand
TCGGCGCCGGCGGACACGGCGGCGGGGCGGATGCCGCGGCCGCGGCCGCCGCCTCGACCACGACGCTCATCGTGTCGCTCGCCGTCGGCGTCGTGGCGCTCGGCCTGTTCGGCTGGCGCCAGGTCGTTCTCCAGCGCGAGGACGACGCTCTGCTCGACCTGCGGGTCTTCCGAAGCGCCAACTTCTCGCTGTCGATGGGACAGATGGTGATCATGTCGATGGCGTTCTTCGGCGCGATCACGGTCGTTCCGCTCTACCTGCAGGACGTCCTCGGCGTCGACCCGCTCACGACCGGCCTCGTCGTGCTGCCCGGCGCGCTCGCCATGGGCCTCGCCGGTCCGATCATCGGCCGCATCTACGATCGCTGGGGCACAACCGTGCTTCTCGTCCCGGGCGCCGTGATCACGAGCGGCATGCTGTGGTTCTACACGACGTTCGGAACCGAGACACCGGTGTGGCTCGTCGCCGTGACGCAGACGATCCTGTCCCTCGGCCTCGCCCTGTCGTTCACGCCGCTCTTCACCGCCTCCCTCGCGTCGCTCCAGCCGAAGTTCTACTCGTACGGCTCGGCAGTCGTCGGCACTGCGCAGCAGGTCGCGGGCGCTGCCGGCATCGCGCTCATGTTCGGCGTGATGGCTTCGGCGTCGGCCGGTGCCACGGCGTCTGGTGCGGACGAGGTCGCGGCAGGCGCCGCCGGGATGCACGCCGCATTCCTCACCGCCGCGATCCTCTCGCTGCCGCTGCTGGTCGGCGCGTTCCTCATCCGCAAGCCTGCCGACGCGCCGACGGGCGCGCCCGGCGGTCACTGAACCGCGTATCACCGGGAAGCCCCGCCCCTCGACAAGGGGTGGGGCTTCCGCGATTCTGGATGCGCCCGAGACCCGATCGGAAGGCAGCACCATGATCGTCAGCACTCCGCCCCTCGACGGCGCGACCGGCCATGTCGCCGAGATGTACGACGGCGACCTGCGCGGAGACGGCTTCGTCTTCGGGCACACGCGCGCGATGGCGATCAACCCCGAGGCGCACCAGGCCTTCGAGACGCTGATCCGGACCATCGTGCCCTCGATCGGCCTGCGCAACTACGAGCTCGCGACGCTCGGCGCCGCGCGCGCGATCGGCTCTGATCACTGCCTCCTCGCGCACGGTCGCAAGAGCCTGCGGGCGGGACTCCTCGATGAGGACGAGCTCGCGCGGCTCGCGCGGGAGGGCGCGGACGCCGACCTCGATGAGACCGACATCGCGGTGGTCACGTTTGCCGAGAAACTCTCGACGGATGCCGCCACCATGACCGATGCCGACACCCAGCGCCTGCGCGACCTCGGTTTCACCGATCGTCAGATCGTCGACCTCACGCTCGCCGCCGCCGTGCGCAACTACTTCAGTCGTGCACTGCTGGCCCTGGCGGTTCCGGTCGACGACGTGCCGGGCCTCAGTCCGGCCCTGGTCGCAGCTCTGCTCGCGCCGGCGCAGGCGGCGCGCGGCGACGTCAGTGGTGGATGACGGCCTTCAGGAGAATGAGAACTCCGCCGAAAGCCGCGGTGATGAGGGCGCTCAGAATGCGCGGAAACCAGTGCGTGCTCCAGCGCGCGACGGCGATCCAGCCCAGCGCGCCGAGCATCACGGTGTTCGCGATGAGGGCGATCCAGAGGGCGGTGGCGTCTTCGACGACGCGCGTCGCGCCGAGCAGCAGAATGATCAGCGGGGGAACCGACGCGAGCAGCATGCCGCTCGACTGGCGGGCTGACGCTTCCAGGCTCGCCCTCAGTCCGGCGTGGCCGTCGGTGGCGGCGAGTCGACCCAGCGTGCCCGCGAAGACGTGGGCAGCGAAGAACACGACAACCGTGACGGCGACGGTGACGAGCGCCTCCCACGAGGTACCCCGCGCCGAGACGACGATCATGCCCGATACGAGGATCAGGCCGTAGATCGCCTCCTCCGACATGAGGATGCGGCCGACCTTCGGGGTGATGTGAAGCTGTTCGTCCGTCATCGCCGGCGCGTCAAGGTGCGAGGGAAGCGAGTCAGTCGATGCTGCAGCTGCCGCCGCCGCAGCACGAACCGGCGGACTCGACGACGGTGAGGAGGTTCTTCTCGTCGGGGACGGGAGCGAGGGTGGTCGGGGCGGACTGCTGCGAAGTCGTCATAGCGACCATGCTACCCACGGGCGAGGCCACCTCGGCCGCAACGAGCACGCGAACCGGCCGTCACTCAGAGAGGCACTCCCCCGTTCTGGCACGTCGGACAGTACTGCGCGGACGTTCCCGAGAACGTCAGGTCGCGGACCGTGTCGCCGCACACCGGGCAAGCCTCGCCGGTGCGTCCGTGCACGCGCATCGCCGCCACCTTGCGCGCCTTGAGCAGGTCGATGGGCACCCCGATCCGGGCATCGATCGCCTCGCGGACCGTCGTCAGGGTCGCCGCGAACAGCCTGTCTGCCGCACCCTCGTCGAGCGATGCGGCGTGAGTCACCGGTGACACCTTGGCGAGGTGCAGGATCTCGTCGGAGTAGGCGTTGCCGATGCCGGCGAGCGACTCCTGCTCCTGCAGGATCGCCTTGATCTGCTTGCGCCGCCCGCCGAGCGCGGCATCGAACTGATCGCGGCTGAAGTCGGGGTCGGCGGGATCGGGCCCGAGCTTCGCGATCGCGGGCACCTCGCCGGCGTCGCCGACGACGAACAGCCCGAGCGACACCCAGCTGCCGGCGTCCGTCACCTCCAGGCCGCGGTCCCCCGAGAGCTCGAATGCGGCCAGCGCCGGCGGCGCATCGGCGGCGGGTTCCACAGGATCAGCGCCCGGCGTGGCGTCGAGCCACCGCATCCATCCATGGCGCCCCAGTGACACGACGAGGCTGGCCTCGTCGAGCGTGAGCTCGAGGTGCTTGCCGTGGCGCCGCGCTCCCGTGATCGTGCGCCCGGTGACGCTCGCCGGTGGTGCAGCACGCGTCTTCACGGTGCGGAATTCGAGCACATCGACGTCGCGGATCTCTCGTCCGGATGCCTCGTCAGCGAGGAACCGCGCGAGAGCCTCGACCTCCGGCGACTCAGGCATGGCCCCATCCTGCCACCGGGCCCCGACACGCGCGCGCTCAGGCGTTCGCGGGCGGGCAGCGCGAGAGGGGCGCCGGCTTCGGCGAGCCCCGGCTGCGCCATCGCTCCGGCGGTCGCCCGTGCGCCCGTGTCAGGCCCGCGTCCTCACCGCGTCGAGCAGGCCGCCGCGCGCGCGAGCGAGGAAGTCGTCCTGGTCCTGGCCGACTCCGTGAAGGAACAGCTCGTCGGCGCCGGCCGCCACGAGGGCGGCGAGGCGCTCCGCCGCTGTCTTTTCGTCGGACGAGATGAGCACACCGTGTTCCAGAGCATCGACATCGCTGAGGTCGGCGAGGCGGTCGAAGTCTTCGGGCTGCATGAGATCCCACATGAGCTCCGCGGGCACGGTCGCCTGGCGCCACTGATCGGCGGCGATGCGGCGGGCCTCGGCGTGCGAGTCGGCCAGGCTGACGTGCACCTGCACGGCGCATGGGCCGCGCCCGCCGGCATTCCGGTACGCGGCGATGATCGCGCGGATCTCATCGGGGTCGTGCCCCACGGTGATGAGGCCGTCGGCCCACTCGGCCGCCCACGCGGCCGTAAGCTCCGATGCCGCAGCGGCGCGAAGCCGCGGCGGATCGGCAGGACGCGACCACATGCGGGCGTCGTGCACCCTCACGAGCCCGTCGTGGTCGACACGTTCGCCGGCGTGCAGACGGCGGACGACGTCGACGACCTCCAAGAGGCGCTCCTCGCGCTGCGGCTTCGGCGGCCAGGCGTCACCCGTCACATGCTCGTTGAGGGCCTC
Source organism: Microbacterium sp. (assembly GCA_035274105.1). Taxonomy (GTDB): domain Bacteria; phylum Actinomycetota; class Actinomycetes; order Actinomycetales; family Microbacteriaceae; genus Microbacterium. The sequence goes on along the minus strand of DATEOM010000596.1, from coordinate 2,609 downwards.
ACCGCTGCCGAGCGCACACCAGAACCGCCCCGGGAACATCTCGGCGAGAGTCGCCATGGCCTGCGCCGAGATCGCCGGGTGATACCGCTGACCGGGTGCGCTGACCACACCCATCGGAAGGGCGGTGGTCGCCATCGCCGCGCCGAGCCAGCTCCACGCGTGCGCCGATTCACCTTGCGCCAGACCCCACGGCGCGAAGTGGTCGGAGCACATCGCGCCGTCGAAGCCGGACCGTTCGGCCTCCTGCACCGCGGCCAGCAGGCGCGACGGCGGGAGCTGTTCGTGTGAGGCGTGGTAGCCGAGGATGACCATGTGTCCCAGCCTGCGCGGCGGCCGGAGAACCGCCCACGTCGTTGCGGGCACAGGATCGACGTGCTAACGGATGCTGCTTCCCCGCGCTGCGCGATCCGCCGCCGTGTTCACGCAGCGGGTTGCGCCTGCTGCGCCAGGGACTCCTCGAGCGCGGGCGACGTCGTGGCCGGCGGAGCCAGAATGTGGATGTCGTCGAGTTCGAGGATGAGACCGGCGTTGGAACTCGCCTCGGCGGCGAGACGTGCCAGCAGAGCATGGTCGATCCGGGGCTCATCGACGCTCTCGAAGATGAAGCGGAGCGGGATCGACGGCTCCAGCCAGACCGACGAGCGCCCTGAGCCGTCGGCGTGACGCCACGACATCATGAAGCTCTCGTTGCGGCGCAGCTTGGTCGTGACGATCAACTTGACGTGCGCGAGGAGGTGCTCGGGCATGCAGATGGGGGTGCCCTCGGCACCGTAGACGAGTTCAGTCATCAGACTTCTCCCTCCGGAGGCGTCCTCACATCATACTTCGATATCGAACATTCCAACAATGAGAGTTTCGTCATCGGATGTTCAGAAGAGCGAAGTTCACTGGGTGAAAGGTTTCGCTCCCGAGAGTTTTGTGGTCGAATGAAACGTATCCTCTGCCGCATCGGCGGGCGGAGGACGGACGAGGAAGTGAACTCGTGACGGAGACCCTGATGCCGTCCGCTGGACTGGACGGCGGGCACCGGCCCGACGTGGCCGGCATCCTCGAGCGACTTCGCCTCGCCGAGGCCAAGCTCGCCCGTCGGCGCGAGCAGCAGAACGGCATGAACGAGACGGACCGCGCAGCGATGCGATACCTGCTCGAGCGTGTCGACACGGAGGAGGTCACGCCCTCCATGATCGTGAGGGCCCTCCACCTCTCACCGGCTTCGGGCACCGCCCTGATCGACCGCCTCGTCGCACGCGGACTCGTCGTCGTCGAAGCTCATGCCTACGATCGGCGCAAGAAGGTCATCCGGCCGTTCGACCGGAGCATCGACCCGGATCACCTCGACCCGCTCACCATGCAGCTGCGCAGCCTCGCGTCGGAACTGCCCGCGAAGGACGCCCGCGTCGTCGCGAGCTTCCTCGAGGAGGTCCTCGCGATGGTCTCCGAGACCGCACTCCCCGCGACCTGAGGGGGCGGGTCAGACAGTGACGAGCGCGAGACGCCGGGCGATCTCATCGAGTGCGTCACGGATCGATCCGAACTCGCAGACCCCGGCGCCGCCGGTGACCCACAGCACGTAGACGCGGTCGTCCTTGCATTCGAGGTAGGCGACCACGCGGCGCGGATCGGTGGCGTCGACCGACGGGTCGCAGGCGACCCATCCGCCTGATCCCACCCACAGCAGTTCGGGGCGACGGGCCTGAACTGCGGAAACGGATGCCTCGAGCATGGCGACCTCCTGAGTGGCTGCTGTTCGCGCCTCGTCGCGCGTCAGCATCAAAGATCCTCGCCGAAGGGCCCTGTGGAGAGGGGCTTGACGGTGGACGCGCGATCTGCGTGTCGCGGCGAGCCGGCCGCACGCCTCATAGGCTGGATCGGGTGCGGGAGTTCCTCGGAGGCGTCGGTCTGCTCGGCCGCGGCTTCGCGCTGTGGCGACACAGGCCGGGTCTCATGGCGCTCGGCCTCCTCCCCGCCGCGATCGTCGGCCTGCTGTTCCTCGGCGGCCTCGTCGCACTCAGCGCGTCGCTGCCCCGGCTCACGGAGGCGATGACACCGTTCGCCGACGGCTGGCCGGGCGTGTGGGCCACCGTCTTCCGCGTCGCGGTGGGCACGGCGCTCCTCGGCGCCGCCCTCGTGCTGATCGCCGTCTCATTCACGGCGCTCACTCTGCTGGTGGGAGACCCGTTCTACGAGCGGATCTGGAGGGCGGTCGAAACGGATGCCGGAACCCCGGCGTTCGACGCCGACTACGGGTTCTGGCGCTCCGTCGCGGACGGGCTCGCCCTCATCGCGCGCGGCGTCGGCATCGCCGTCATCGCCGCGTTCCTCGGCCTCGTCCCCGTCGTCGGCGGCGTGGTGAGCACCGTGTTCGCGGTGCTCTTCACCGGGTGGCTGATCGCCGACGAGCTCACTTCGCGCGCGTTGACGGCGCGGGGCTTGACGAGGCGCGCCCGCAAGGTGCTGCTGCGCCGCAGGCGCGCGCGTGTGCTGGGCTTCGGCGTTGCGACGCAGCTGTGCTTCCTGGTGCCGCTCGGCGCGGTCGCCACGATGCCGGCGGCCGTGGCAGGGGCCACGCTGCTCGCGCGCTCGCTGCTCGATCCGGGCACGCCGGCTCC
>DATEOM010000595.1:0-6301 GCA_035274105.1 Microbacterium sp. | reverse complement strand
TCGGCGCCCTCCGGCTCCCTCGAGGACCTCTTCAGCGGATCGGCCTCGACGAACGACATCGGTCACGCACCGCCGCCGACGAACAAGAAGCGCCGGCGCATCGGCGGCTGGATCGCCCTCGGCGTCGTGCTGCTGATCCTCGGCGGCATCGCCGCCGGCGGCCTGTACGTGTGGAACACCTACGAAGACAAGATCCGCGAGGTGATGGGCTGGGAGGAGCCCAAGGACTACGAAGCGGGTCTCGCGAACGGCGAGGCGTTCGTCACGATCGCCCAGGGCGACACCGGCTCGCCCATCTCGCAGTCGCTCTACGACGCCGGCGTGACGAAGACGCCGGACGCGTTCTACGACTACCTCATCACGAGCGGGCAGAACCCCACGTTCCAGCCGGGCGTCTACAAGCTGCAGATGAAGATGACGAGCGAGGCGGCCCTCGCCGCGCTCATGGACGCCGCCAACAAGCAGGAGTTCACCGCGCAGATCCCCGAGGGCTTCACGCTCGACGGCACGCTCGAGCGGATCTCGGAGGGCACCGGCATCCCCCTGGAAGAGCTCACCGCCGCGGCCGCCGCCGACCCGTCGGTCTACGGCGTGACCGCCGACCCCGCGGTCGTCGCCGCAGGCGGGCAGCCACTGGAGGGCTGGCTGTTCCCGGCGACGTACACGTTCGACCCCGGCGTCACCGCCCAGTCGGCGATCCAGACGCTCGTGGACCGCACGAAGCAGTCGCTCGACGCCGCCGGCGTCCCCGAGGGGGACCGTCAGAGGATCCTCACCATCGCGTCGATCATCCAGCGCGAGGCCAGCGCCGGGGCCGACATGCAGAAGGTCTCGCGCGTCATTCAGAATCGCCTGGACGCGGGCAACCAGGAGACGTTCGGCAAGCTGCAGATGGACTCCACGGCCCAGTACGGCTATGGCGAGCTGCACGACGGCACGGTGAGCTCGTCCGGGGAGGCGCTCAACGACCCCAACCCGTGGAACACGTACTTCCACACGGGGCTGCCCGTCGGTCCGATCGCCAACCCGGGCGACGTCGCGATCGACGCGGCGATGCATCCGGCTGAGGGCCCATGGCTCTACTTCGTGACGGTGAACCTCCTCACGGGCGAGACGCAGTTCAGCGCGACGTACAGCGAGCACCAGCGATATGTCGAGCAGTGGCAGCAGTGGTGCCGCGACAACCCGGACCAGGGGTGCTGAGCCCGCAGGCGTCGCGTCTGGAGGTCTGGGGCGACCCGATCGCGCACAGCCGCTCGCCGCAGTTGCACGCCGCGGCGTACGACGTGCTCGGGTGCGACTGGACCTACGGACGCCGCCGTGTGGACGAAACGTCCTTCGCCGGCGAGCTCGCCGGACTCGACGACACCTGGCGCGGCCTCTCGCTCACCATGCCGCTGAAAGGCGTCGCGTTCGCCGCGGCCGCGTCGCTCGACCGCCGGGCCGAGCTGACCGGCGCGGTGAACACGCTGCTGCTGGACCCCGACGGCGCACGCGGCTTCAACACCGACGTGGGCGGCATCGTCCGCACCCTCGGCGATGACGGCGTCGTGCACGTGCCGCGGGCGCGCATCGTCGGCGCCGGTGCCACCGCGACGTCGGCCCTGGTCGCGCTGTCCGAGCTCGGCGCCCGCGAGGTCGATGTGGTCGCCCGCCGCCCCGAAGCCGTCGCGCCGCTCACCGCGCTGGGCGACCGCCTCGGCATCGCCGTCACCGCGACGCCGTTCGCAGCATCCGTCCACACCGACGTCCCGCTCACGATCGCGACTCTTCCGGGCGATGCGCCGGTTCCGGATGCTGCGGCCGACGCCCTCGCCGGATCCGGCGGCCTCCTGCTCGACGTCGTGTACGGCCACTGGCCGACCGCGCTGTCGGCAGCGTGGCAGCGCGCGGGCGGCACCGCGCGATCGGGACTCGGGATGCTGCTGCACCAGGCGCTGCTGCAGGTCCGGATCTTCCGGTACGGCGACCCCGACACGCCGTTCGATCGCGAGGCGGAGGCGCTGGAGGCGATGCGCCGCGCGCTCGAGGAGCCCGCTGCGGCGTAACGGCCTCCCCGGGCGTGGGAGACTGGACCAATGCTCCGCGTGCTCACGGCCGGCGAATCGCACGGCCCCGAACTCGTCGCCGTCATGGAGGGCCTTCCCTCGGGCGTCCCCATCTCCCGCGCCGCGATCCAGGCGGATCTCGCGCGCCGCAAGCTCGGCTACGGCCGCGGTTCGCGCATGAAGTTCGAAGAGGACGAGCTCTCGATCTCCTCCGGTGTCGTGCACGGCACGACGCTCGGCAGCCCCATCGCGCTGCGCATCGGCAACACCGAGTGGCCGAAGTGGGTCGAGGTGATGAGCCCCGAGCCCGTCGAGCTGACCGACAAGTCCCGCGGCCGCGGCGCCGCGCTCACGCGTCCCCGTCCGGGGCACGCCGACCTCGTGGGCATGCAGAAGTACGGCTTCGACGAGGCACGCCCGATCCTCGAGCGCGCGAGCGCCCGCGAGACCGCCGCCCGCGTCGCCCTCGGGGCGCTCGCCCGCGCGTTCCTCGCCGAGCTCGGCATCCGTCTCGTCAGCCACACGCTCTCGATCGGACCCGTGCAGGTGCCCGAGGGGTCCGCGCTGCCCACGCCCGACGACGTCGAGACGCTCGACGCCGATCCGCTCCGCTGCTTCGACCCGGCCACGAGCACGGCGATGGTCGCCGAGGTCGACGATGCGCGCAAGGACGGCGACACGCTCGGCGGCATCGTCGAGGTGCTCGCCTACGGCCTTCCTCCGGGACTCGGCTCGCACGTGCACTGGGACCGCCGCCTCGACGCGAAGCTCGCCCAGGCGCTCATGAGCATCCAGGCGATCAAGGGCGTCGAGGTCGGCGACGGCTTCGAGACCACGCGCCGCCGCGGCTCGGCCGCCCACGACGAGCTCTTCGTCGCCGGCGACGGCATCACGCGCTCGAGCGACAAGGCGGGCGGCACCGAGGGCGGTATGTCGACCGGCACCGTGCTGCGCGTGCGCGCGGGCATGAAGCCCATCGCGACCGTGCCGCGGGCCCTGCGCACCGTGGACGTCGCCACCGGCGACGCGGCATCGGCCCATCACCAGCGCTCCGACGTGTGCGCCGTGCCCGCGGCGGGCGTCGTCGCCGAAGCCATGGTGGCGGTCGTGCTCGCCGACGTCGTGCTGGAGAAGTTCGGCGGCGACAGCGTCACCGAGACGCGCCGCAACCTCGACGGCTACCTCGCGGCGATCCCCGACGCGCTGCGCAGCGCGGCCGAGAGCGACGCCGGTCTCGCCGACCATGACCTCGCGCTCTGACGCCGTCGTGCTGATCGGCCCGATGGGGGCCGGCAAGACCAGCATCGGCAGGAAGGCGGCGCGCGCACTCGGCGTGCCGTTCTTCGACACGGACGCCGCCGTGGTGCGCGACCACGGCCCCATCGACCAGCTGTTCGTCGAGCGCGGCGAGGCGCACTTCCGCGCCGTCGAGCGAGAGGCCGTCGTCGAGGGCCTCGCCACCGGCGGCATCGTGTCGCTCGGCGGCGGCGCCGTGCTGAACCCCGTGACGCGCGCCGACCTCGCCCGACATCGCGTCGCGCTCCTCACCGTCTCGCCGCGAGTCGTCGCGAGCCGCGTCCGCGACTCGAACCGGCCGCTGCTCCAGGGCGGCGACGACGCGATCGAGCGATGGACGGCGATCTTCGAGGAGCGGCGGCCGGTCTACGAAGAGCTCGCCGACATCACTTTCGACACCTCGAGCGGACCCATCCAGGACATCGTCGATGCCCTGGTCGCGTGGGTCCGCGGCAGCGCGGTCGATCCGGCGGTCCCCGCCGCCGACGAGCACAAGGAGCAGACGGCATGCGATCTACTGAGCGAGCGGAGCGAATCGAAGTGACGGATGCCACGACCATCACCGTGAGCGGAGACGCGAGCTACGACATCACCGTGGGGCACGGCACCCTGTCGTCCCTCGGCGAGACGCTGCCCCCCGCCGCCCGCAAGGTGCTCGTGATCCACCCGCCGACCCTCGCCGCCGAGGCGGAGCGCCTGCGCGCCCAGCTCGTGGGCGACCGCGAGGTGCTGCTCGCCGAGATCCCCGACGCCGAGGCGGGCAAGCGCATCGAGGTGGCCGCGTTCTGCTGGCAGGTGATGGGCAAGGCCGACTTCACCCGCACCGACGCCGTCGTGGGCTTCGGCGGGGGAGCGGTGACCGACCTGGCGGGATTCGTCGCGGCCACATGGCTGCGCGGCGTCGAGGTCGTGCAGGTGCCGACCACCGTGCTCGGCATGGTCGATGCTGCCGTCGGCGGCAAGACCGGCGTCAACACGGCCGAAGGCAAGAACCTCGTCGGTGCGTTCTGGGCGCCCCGCGCCGTGATCTGCGACCTCGACCTGCTCGACACGCTGTCGCGCAACGAGCGGGTCGCGGGGTACGCCGAGGTCGTCAAGGCCGGCTTCATCTGGGCGCCCGAGATCCTCGAGCTGATCGAGGCCGATCCCGAGAACGCCGTCGATCCGCGGAGCGCGGCCTTCCGCCGGACCATCGAGCTCGCCATCGAGATGAAGGCGCGCGTCGTCGGGGAGGATCTCCGCGAAGCGGGCCTGCGCGAGATCCTCAACTACGGCCACACCCTGGGCCACGCGATCGAGCACGCGGAGCGCTACCGGTGGCGCCACGGCGCCGCGATCTCCGTGGGCATGGTCTTCGCGGCCGAGCTGTCGCGCCTCGCCGGACGGCTTCCGGATGCTGCCGCCCAGCGCCACCGCGACATCCTCGAGTCGCTCGGCCTGCCGACCTCCTACCGCCCGGGAGCGTGGCCGCAGCTGCTGTCGACGATGCAGCGCGACAAGAAGAGCCGCGGCGGCATGCTGCGCTTCATCGTGCTCGACGACATCGCCAAGCCCACGGTGCTGCAGGCGCCGGACGAGTCGCTGCTCTACGCCGCGTACCAGGAGGTCGCCGGCTGACCGCGCGGCCCGCGCTAGAGTGCACGGGTGACGGCCTCCGCTGACCCTCCCGCGGTGCGACGCATCCGCTCCGACGAATGGCGGGCGGTGCGCGCGCTGCGGCTCGAGTCGACGAGCGACCCCGACGCGAACATCGCCTTCCTCGAGACGCCGGAGCAGGTCGCTGCGCGTCCGGAGCAGTTCTGGCGCGACCGCGCCGAGCTCGCGGCCGAGAGCGAGACCGCGGCGCAGTTCGTCGCCGTGGTCGGCGGCGTGTGGGTGGGCAGCCTGTCGGTGCTGATCCGCGCCACCGGCCAGACCGACCACCTCGGCCGGTTCGTGGACGATCGCCGGGCGGACGTGGTCGGCGTCTACGTGAACCCCGCCCACCGCGGTACGGGCGCCGTAGATCTGCTGCTCGCCGCGGCCGCCGAGTGGGCGGCGAGCCTCGGCCTGCGCCGCCTCAGCCTCGACGTGCACCGCGACAACCCGCGCGCGCAGGGCGCCTATCGCCGGGCGGGCTTCGTGCCCACCGGTGAGACCTTCTCGAGCTCGATCGGCCCCGAGATCGTCATGGCCCGACCGCTCCCGTGACACACGGCAGGGCCGCATCCGGGTGCGCTGATATCGTGCCACGGTGACCACGCCCCGCCGTCTCCTCCTCGTCAACGGTCCCAACCTCAACCTGCTCGGCACCCGCGAGCCCGCGCTGTACGGCACGGCGACGCTCGCCGACGTCGAGCAGCTGACGACGGATGCTGCGGCCCGGCGCGGCTTCGAGGTGCGGTCCGTGCAGAGCAACCACGAGGGCGTGCTCCTGGACGCGATCCACGCCGCACGACAGGACTGCGCCGGCATCGTCATCAACCCCGGCGGCCTCGCCCACACGTCGGTCGTGCTGCGGGACGCCCTGACCGGCGTGGCGCTGCCGGTGGCCGAGGTGCACATCACGAACGTCCTCGCCCGCGAGGAGTTCCGTCACCACTCGTACATCGCCGATGTCGCGCTCGTGCACGTCATCGGAGAAGGCGTCGCCGGCTACGAGAATGCCGTCGCGCGCCTCATCGACATCGTCACCGGGCAGGCGGAGGGCTGACGAATCGGCCGGGGACCAGGCATCCCGTAGAATCGAACGTCGGCAGGTCCGACCCCTGAGCTCGTTCACGGGGGAGCGTCCGCCTCCACGCACTTCAACGAAACGGATTCGTACCCTCATGGCTTCCACCGCAGACATCAAGAACGGCGTCGTCCTCAGCATCGACGGCCAGCTCTGGAACGTCATCGAGTTCCAGCACGTCAAGCCGGGCAAGGGCGGCGCCTTCGTCCGCACGAAGCTGAAGAACGTCGTCTCGGGCAAGGTC
>DATEOM010000594.1:0-4262 GCA_035274105.1 Microbacterium sp. | reverse complement strand
GGGCGCGCGCGGTCTGCTCGTCGCGGGGGAGCGGGATCGGCGTGGTGCCGGCGACCTCGTCGCTGAATTCCTCGGGGGCGACGATGGTGAGCGGGCGTGTCTCGTCGAGCGTGAGGCGGAACCGCTTCTGCTCGTGGCGGTGGAGGCGTCCCGACCACAGCAGCCACGTCGCGCCGATCGCGAATGCGACGAACGCGGCGACGGCGCCGACGAGGATCGCCATGCGCGGGCCGAACTCGGCGGCGACCCAGCCGACGATCGGCGCGCCGATCGGGGTGCCGCCCATGAGGATCGCCATGTACAGCGCCAGCACGCGGCCGCGCAGCACGGGGTCGGTCGTCGTCTGCACGTAGCCGTTCGCCGTCGTCATCATCGTGACGACCGCGAAGCCGGTGAACATGAGCGTGATCGCATACAGCCAGTACGTCGGCATGAACGCCGACACCACCGCCGCGGCCCCGAACATCGCGGTGCCGATGATGAGCACGCGCAGGCGCGCGCGGTCGCGGCGGGCGGCCATGAGCGCCCCGGCGACCGAGCCGATCGCGAGGATCGAGCTGAGCAGTCCGAACCCGTCGGCCTCCTTGCCGAACTCGACCGCCATCGTCGACGCGAGGATCGGGAAGTTCATGCCGAACGCGCCGATGAGGAACACCATCGCGAACGTCACGATGAGATCGGGCCGGCCCGCGACGTAGCGGAAGCCGTCGGCGAGGCGCGACGACTGCGGCACCTTCACGCGGGGCACGAGCTCGTGGGTGCGGATCAGCAGGAGCGCCGCCAGCATCGCGAGGAAGGTCACCGCGTTGGCGACGAACACCCACCCGGTGCCGACCGCGACGATGACGATGCCCGCGACGGCGGGGCCGATCATGCGCGCGCCGTTGAACGACGCCGCGTTCAGCGCGACCGCGTTCGAGGCGTTCTCGCGGGCGACGAGGTCGGAGACGAAGGCCTGGCGCGCCGGGTTGTCGAACGCGGCCACGACGCCCAGGGCGAGGGCGAAGGCATACATGATCCACAGCGTCATCACGCCGGCGAAGATGAGCACGCCGATCGCGACGCCGAGCAGGAGCAGCAGGCTCTGCGTGACGAGGAGCAGCTTGCGGCGGTCGAAGCGGTCGGCCACGAGCCCCGTGACGCCGACGAGCAGCAGCGGCGGTGCGAACTGCAACGCCATCGTGACGCCCATCGCGGCGGCGTCGTTTTCGGTCAGCTCGGTGAGCACCACCCAGCTGATGGCCGTCGACTGCATCCACGCGCCGATGTTCGACACCAGCGCGCCGATGAACCAGACGCGGTAGTTGAAGGCGGAGAAGGACCGGAACATCGCGCTCATCGGGCCACCATCCGCTGCATGAGCTCGGCGGCGGCGGCGAGGGTCTCGCGCTCGGCCGGCGTGAGCTCGGCCAGCGAGGCCTCGACCCACGCGTCGCGGCGGCGGGCGGTCTCTTCGACGACGGCCACACCCTCGGGGGTGAGCGAGATGACGACCTTGCGACCGTCGTTCTCGTCGGCGCCACGGACGATGTAGCCGGCGTCCTGCAGGCAGTTGACCGTGCGGTTCATCGACGGCGCCGAGACGCGCTCACGCTCGGCGAGATCGCCGAGCGTGTGGGGTCCGTGCACCTTGAGGGCGGCGAGCACCGCGAACTGCCCGTCGCTCATGGAGTCGACGGCCCGCTGCGTGCGCATGCGGCGCGCGAGGCGGAAGGTCGCGATGCGCAGCTGCGAGGCGGCGGGGGAGAGGTCTGCGGGAGTCCCGGCTTCGGGGCCGGTGCGTGTATCTGAAGTCTCGTTGCTGCTCATCCGGTTAGTTAGCATAGCTCATTAGTCTTGCTAAACAAAGTTCGATGAGACGGATGCTGCGCCCCCGACGCGCGGGCCGGGGGCGCAGCATCCGTCGCCCTAGACTTCTGCGCATGCCCGAGTACATCGACGCGTACGGCGTCACGATCGTCTACGACGTCCATCCGGCGAAGACGGCACCGCGGGGCGTGGTGCAGCTCCTCCACGGCGTCGGCGAGCACGCCGGGCGTTACGCGGCCCTGGTCGAAGGTCTCGCGGCGGACGGATTCACGGTCTACGCCGACGACCATCGCGGCCATGGCCGCACCGGCATGGGCCAGCACAAGGGCGACGCCTCGAAGCTCGGGCGGCTCGGCCCGGGCGGCCTTCGCGCCACGATCGCGGCGCTGTGGCAGTTCACACAGCAGATCCGCGCCGAGAACCCCGACCTGCCACTCGTGCTGATCGGGCACTCGTGGGGCTCGTTCATGTCGCAGAAGCTCGTCAACGACCACCCCGACGCCTACGACGCGCTCGTGCTGTCGGGCTCGTCGCTGCTCTGGCCCGGCTCGCTGAACTCCGGCGACCTCAACAAGCCGTGGAACGGCCCCCAGGCGACCGGCGTCGAATGGCTCTCCTCCGACCCCAAGGTGGGAGAGGAGTTCCTCGCCGACGGCCTCACGACGCACGAGACGCTCCCGAAGCTGTTCGGTCCGCTCGACACCGTCCGCCTCCTCGGCAAGCCGCGCAAGAACCTCGGCGTCGACATCCCCACCCTGCTCATGGTCGGCCGCGACGACACCGTCGGCGGCCCGCGCAGTGTGCACCGACTGGCCGACGCCTACCGCACGCGCTCGGGCTTCACCGACGTGACGACGCTCGTCTACCCCGACGCGCGGCACGAGATCTTCAACGAGGTCATGCAGGCCGAGGTGCGCGCCGATCTGCTCGCCTGGCTCGACAAGCACATCGCAGACCGTTCCTGAGAGCGCGGCGCCTACCCGATCGGCGCGCGCCCGCCGCGGGTCGGCGCCCGCGCCCGCCGCGCGAATAGGCTGAAGTCCATGCACGGCGAATACAAGGTGCCCGGCGGAAAGCTCGTGGTCGTCGACCTCGAGGAGCGCGACGGGCGCATCGCGGACTTCCACCTCGCGGGTGACTTCTTCCTCGAACCCGACGACGCGCTCGCCGACATCGACGCCGCCGTCAACGGCCTTCCGATCGAGGCGGACGTCGCGGCCATCGCCGCCGCGGTGCGCTCCGCGCTCCCCGACGGGGCGCAGCTCCTCGGCTTCACGCCCGAAGCGGTCGGCACGGCGGTGCGCCGCGCGCTCGTGACCGCCCCGGGCTGGCGCGACTTCGACTGGGAGATCGTGCACGAGAAGCCGGTCTCGCCGCGCATGAACCTCGCCCTCGACGAGGTGCTGACCGGCCGCGTGGGCGACGGGCGCCGCCGCCCGACGCTGCGCATCTGGGAGTGGGATGAGAACGCCGTCGTGATCGGCTCGTTCCAGTCCCTCCGCAACGAGGTCGACCCCGAAGGGGCCGAGACGCACGGCTACGACGTGGTCCGCCGCATCTCGGGCGGGGGCGCCATGCTCATGGGGGCGAACTCGATCGTCACGTACTCGCTGTACGTGCCGGCCTCCCTCGTCGCCGGGCTCACGTTCGCGGACTCGTACGCCTTCCTCGACGACTGGGTGCTGCAGGCGCTGCGCGCCCTCGGCATCGAGGCGACCTATCAGCCCCTCAACGACATCGCCTCGCCGCAGGGCAAGATCGGCGGCGCCGCGCAGAAGCGTCTCGCCAACGGGGGAGTGCTGCACCACGCGACCCTCAGCTACGACATGGACGGCGAGGTCATGACCGAGGTGCTGCGCATCGGCCGCGAGAAGCTCAGCGACAAGGGCACGACGTCGGCGGCCAAGCGCGTCGACCCGCTGCGCCGTCAGACGGGGCTTCCGCGCGAGGCCATCATCGCCAAGCTCGAGGAGACCTTCGCGAACCTCTACGGCGCCGTCCCCGGGCACATCACCGACGACGAGTACGCCGAGGCAGAAGCCCTCGTCGAGTCGAAGTTCGCGACGGACGCATGGCTTCGCCGGGTTCCGTGAGCAAGGGGACGGATGCTGCGCCCGCACGCGATGCGCCAGCACGCGAGGTCGCCCCACTCCCGGCCGCGGTCGCCGAGCCCGTCGAAGGCTCCGTCGAGATCCACGAGGGCGACAACCTCGAGGTGATCCGCGCCCTGCCCGACGCCTCGTTCACCCTGATCTACCTCGACCCGCCCTTCAACACCGGCCGCCCGCAGGAGCGGTCCATCGAGACCGCGCGGTCGCGGCATCCGTCCCCCTCTGCCGGCGCCCCCTCGGTGAGACGACAGTCTCCGGACGAGACCTCGGGCGATACCCACGGTCTCGTCCGCGAACTGTCGTCTCACGGGAATGCGCCGGGGGAGCGCCGGGCGGCGGGGG
>DATEOM010000593.1:0-2052 GCA_035274105.1 Microbacterium sp. | reverse complement strand
CGTGTTCTCGTCGACGTAGTCTTCGAGCCCTGTGCCGTCCATGAGCGGGTTCGCCTCGGTCACCGGGATCAGCCGCATCTCGACGTCGAAGTAGTTGCAGAACTTCTCCCAGCACACCTGGACCGCCGAGCTCATGATGAGATTCGGCTTCTCCGTCGACTTCCCCGCGGCACGGCGCGCGTGCTGCCAGCGGCGCTTGAGCGCGAGGCCGCCGAGCATGCACGCCTCCGACGAGCCGATGGTCGAGGTGCCGATCACATCGTCGTTGTCGGGCACGTTCCACAGGTCGCCGAGGATGCGCCAGCAGCACTCCTCGATGGCCGCCGTCGCCGGATACTCGTCCTTGTCGATCATGTTCTTGTCGGCGGACTCGACCGCCAGCCGGTTGGCATGGTCGTCCATCCACGTGCCGACGAAGGTCGCGAGATTCAGCCGGGCGTTGCCGTCGAGCATCGTCTGGTCGCGGATGACGCGGTACGCCGTCTCGGGCAGCATCTCCCCGTCGGGGATGACGTTGTACCTCGCGGTCGTCGCCTCGCCGGCTCGGGTGAAGGTGGGCTGGAGCGCTTCGTCCTGGTACATGCATCCTCCGTCGCTGGGCGGACCGGCCGCGTAGACGCGTCGGAGTCGGCGATGCACGGTCCGCACCGCACCCCCGGTCGGTCCCTTCGGTGCCGAAGCTATACCGCTGCGGGCGCGCCGTCATCCCTCAGATCGCGTGAGAGGGCGATGTTCCGTGACTGTTCGCCTACGGAACGGGCGGATGCTGCGTCCACGCGTATTCGGACTCGGGCCTGCCGCGCGTGCCGTGCCGCGGTCGTCGGCAACACCGGCATCGCCGCGATCTGGGCTCTCGGCACGCTGATGATCGCGTTCTACATCACGTGCGTGCTGTTCATCGTGGGAGTGCTCGGCACTCTGCTGTACGTCGTCACCCGCGTGAACATCTTCAGCCTCATCAAGTACCTCGCCCGCGAGTACCTGCTGATCGTCGGCACATCCTCCTCCGAGTCGGGCGGGCGCGGGTAGACCCCGCGCCCACCCGTTCAGTCGCCCGGGGCGATCTCGCCCGCTTCGATCGCCGCCTCGCGCTCCTCGAGTTCGAGGTCGTCGACATCCTCCTCGACCGCTTCGAGCGGGTCGATGGTCGGCGGCGGCAACTCGAACTCCACGCTGTCGTCGACCGGCACGTCCCGTTCGTCGTCGGGGATGCGCTCACGGAAGTCGCTCATCGCCGCCTCGCGATCATTCCCGGCCGTACGGCGGGAGCTCGTCTTCCTCGACGTCCTCCAGGGGAGGGGCGTCATCCTTGCCATCGAGGTCGGGCAGTTCGTCGGCCTCGTTCGAGATCTCGTGGAACGTCGGGTCGAAGACCATGACCTGCTCCTATCCGCTCTTGCGACGGAACTCGCGTTTGGTGACCGCTCCGTGCGTGCCGTGGATGGCCGAGTCGCCATCCATGTGGGCTTCGCCCTGACGGTGGTTCGCGTTCTTCTTGTCGAGTGCTTCCTTGAACTTTCGCTTCATCTCATCGGATGCCGAAGACGCCGGCTTCTCGTCGGTGCTCATGCCCCCCACCCTAGGCGCGGCATCCGACGCCCGCCAGAGTGGGGGCTTTCGGAGGCCCTGCTGATAGGCTTGGGCGGGTTGCCCTGTGGCAACCGCTCAATTCCACATCTGAGCTACACGGAGCAGGCCGGCAGGAAGCTGGTCCCCTGTGGTGGGTTCCCCGCCGGCCGACGTCGGGTGATCTTCTACTGGTGACCAGCGCTGGCGAATCCCGCGGCACTCCCGCGCGCCGAGATCTGCCTGTTCCTGCTCCTTCGCACAAGCTCGTGCGCGAAACGCGCGTGCGAGCCTAAACAAAGAAGGAGAGACCTCTTGGAAGGTCCTGAAATCACCGCCGCTGAGGCCGTTCTCGACAACGGCCGCTTCGGCACCCGCACCGTCCGGTTCGAGACCGGACGACTCGCGCAGCAGGCACAGGGTGCCGTCGCCGCGTACCTCGACGAGGAGACGATGCTCCTGTCGGCGACCAGCGCCGGCAAGTCG
>DATEOM010000592.1:0-5031 GCA_035274105.1 Microbacterium sp. | reverse complement strand
CCGGGCCGCCCCTTCGACCGCACCCGCACGTCGCTGACGGCGCCGCCCAGCGATCCCGACCGGTGGTCGATGACGTCCCGGTAGCCGAGGCGTGCTCCTTCACTGCGCCGTTGCGTCGCCTGGGTGACCGGCCGCACCTCGCCGGCCAGGCTCAGCTCGCCGACCACGGCGATGTGCCGGGGAATCGTCCATCCTTCGACCGCGCTGGCGACGGCGAGCGCGATCGCGAGGTCGGCTGCCGGCTCGGCGAATCGCACCCCGCCGACCGTCGAGACGTAGACGTCCTGGTCGGAGGTCTTGATCTTCATGCGCTTCTCGAGCACCGCGAGCACGGTCGCGACGCGCGCGGCATCGACACCGTTGACGATGCGCCGCGGGTTGCCCGACTTGCTGTCGATCGTGAGAGCCTGCACCTCGACGGGCAGCGCGCGGCGGCCCTCGAGCGCGATCGACACGCACGTGCCCGGCTCGGTGCTGCCGTGCCCGAGGAAGAGGGCGCTGGGGTCGGGCACTTCGGCGATGCCGGCGCCGGTCATGTCGAAGCATCCGACCTCGTCCGTCGGCCCGAAGCGATTCTTGAGCGCCCGCACGAACCGCAATGACGTCTGCCGGTCGCCCTCGAACTGGCACACCACGTCGACCAGGTGCTCGAGGATGCGGGGGCCAGCGATCGAGCCGTCCTTCGTGACGTGACCGACGATGATCGTCGGCAGCCCGCGCTCCTTCGCGACGCGGATGAGTGTCGCCGCGACCTCGCGGACCTGCGATGGATGACCCGCCATGCCTTCTGACAGCGCCGACGACACCGTCTGCACCGAGTCGACGATGAGCAGGTCGGGCGCCACGTCGTCGACATGACCGAGGATCGTCGCGAGGTCGGTCTCGCTCGCGAGGTACAGCTCGTCGTGGAGGGCGCCGGTGCGCTCGGCCCGCAGACGGACCTGGGCGGTGGATTCCTCGGCCGAAGCGTAGAGGACGCGGCGCCCGCCCTTCGCGGACTGCGCGGCGACCTCGAGCAGCAGCGTGGACTTGCCGACGCCCGGTTCACCCGACAGCAGGATCGCGGCGCCCGGCACGAGCCCGCCGCCGAGGACGCGGTCGAACTCGCCGACGCCCGTGGTGCGCCGCGGGGCGTCGGACGTGTCGATGCGGGTGATCGGCTGCGCCGCGCGCCCTGCCCCGGGAGACACCGGCGTCACCGACCGGAGGATGCCGGTCTGCTCGGCGGCCTCGACCACCGTGCCCCACTGCTGGCACTCGCCGCAGCGCCCGACCCACTTGAGCGTGGTCCAGCCGCACTCGGTGCACCGGTAGGGGGCGGTCTGCGTCGGGCGTCGGGCGGCGGGCATGCGATGAGCCTATGTCCGCCCCGCGACATCGCCATCGAGCCCCGCGCAGGAGCGCTCGAGGCGTAGGTTGGCGGTATGCGTATGGACTCGGCATCCCGTCTCATCGCCGCCTCACCCGAGCGCGTGTTCGCCGCCTTCACCGACGCGGAGCAGTTGCTCGCGTGGCTGCCGCCGTCCGGGATGACCGGCCGCTTCGAGCGGTTCGACCCGGTGAGCGGGTACCGCATGGTGCTGACCTACGACGAGGCGCCCGAGGGTGGCGGAAAGGCGACCGCCGACGCCGACGTCGCCGAGGTGCGCCGCGTCGAGCTCGCACCGCCGCACTGGATCATCGAGGCGATCGACTTCCCCTCCGACGACCCCGCCTTCGCCGGCACGATGACGATGACGTGGGGCTTCGAGCCGCGACGGGGCGCGACCCTCGTCACCGTCGAGGCGACCGACGTGCCCCCGGGCATCTCTCCCGAAGATCACGCCGAGGGCCTCGCGTCGTCACTGGAGAACCTCGCCCGCCTGTTCGAATGAGCGGGACGGATGCTGCGGGCCGCAGCATCCGTCCCCCACACGTCAGCGCGCTCAGCCGCGCAGCGAGTCGGCCACCTGCTTCAGCGCGTCGGCGGAGGCGTGGAACAGCTCGAGCTCCTCGGGGGCGAACTGCGTCTCGCGGATGGGCACCGCTCCGGCCGCGCTCACGACCGACGGCACCGACAGCGCGACGCCGTCGACGCCGTGGAAGTCGCGCAGCACGGGTGAGACCGGCATGACCGCACGCTCGTCGTTCAGGATCGCCTCGATGATGCGGGCGCTCGACAGGCCGATCGCGTAGTTGGTCGCACCCTTGCCCTGGATCACCTTGTAGGCGGCGTCGCGGACGTCGATGGCGATCTGGTCGAGCTCGTCGGCCGTCATGCGGTCGCCGGCGGGCGTGACCCACTCGAGGATCGGGACGGTGCCGATGGTGGCCTTCGACCACAGCGGGAACTCGGTGTCGCCGTGCTCGCCGACGATGTAGGCGTGCACGCTCGAGGTCGAGACGCCGGCGCGCTCGGCGAGCTTCCAGCGCAGGCGGGAGGTGTCGAGCACCGTGCCCGACGCGAAGATGCGCTCGGGCGGCAGGCCGGTCTCCTCTTGCGCGAGCACCGTGAGCACGTCGCAGGGGTTGGTGACGATGACGTAGACGGCGTCGGGCGCGACGCTGAGCAGCTGCGGCATCATCTTCTTCATGATCCCGGCGTTCACGCCGGCGAGCTCGATGCGCGTCTGTCCCGGGTTCTGCTTCGCGCCGGCCGTGATCACGACGACGTGCGAGCCCTCCACCACCGACAGGTCGCTGCCCCCGATGATGTCGCTCGTGCCCGTGAACTGCGTGCCGTGCGCGAGGTCGAGCACCTCGGCCTCGACCTTCTGCGTGGCGATGTCGTAGAGGGCGACGTGACGTGCGGAACCGCGGATGAGCGCGGCATACGCGGCGCTCGAGCCGACGCTGCCGGCTCCGACGATGGTGACTTTCGAATTCTCGATGACGGCCATGCGGTCAGTCTTGCAGTGCACGGATGCTGCGGGCCAGCGCTCACCGCCGGGTCTATGCCGGCTCGGCCACCGGGTCGCGGGCCCGGCCGGGGTTGCGGATTCCGAAGAACGAGGTGATCCCGCCGGCGATCATGAGGGCGGCCGTGACGATGGCCGACCGGTGGAAGCCGTCCAGGTCGAGCGCGCCGCCGACGATGGTGGCGAGCAGCGCGATGGCGATGAGTCCCGCGACGCGCGCCACCGCGTTGTTCGCCGCGGAGGCGATGCCCGAGCGCTCGGGCTCGATCGCGCCGAGGATCGCCGACGTGAGCGGCGCCACCGTGAGCGCAAGCCCGGCGCCCATCACGATCATGCTCGGCAGCACCTGCCACCAATAGGAGAAGTCGGTGCCGACGGTGAGGAGCAGCAGGGCGCCGACGCCCATGGTGATCGGACCCACCGTCATGAAGAACCGTGGCCCCCACCTGCCGCTGAGTACGCCGACGCGGGAACTGAGGAGGATCATCAGGATCGTCATCGGCAGACTCGCGAGTCCGGCGAGCGTCGCGGGGAGTCCCGCGCCCTCCTGCAGGTACACGACCACGACGAGTCCGTTGAGGGCCAGGGCTCCGTAGATGAAGGTGGTCGCGACGTTGCCGGTCCAGAAGTTGCGCACCCGGAACAGGTCGAGCGGCAGGATCGGGTGCCGCACCGTGCGCTGCCGCAGCACGAACGCGAGGAACAGCAGCGCACCCACGACCAGCGGCACCCAGATCGCGGGGGAGGCCCATCCCCGGCTGGGCTGCTCGATGAGGGCGTAGACCATACCGCCCAGGCCGAGCGTGCACAGGGCCGCGCCGAGCCAGTCGATCGACGCATCGGCACGGCGGCTGTCGCGGAAGCCACCCCGGGCGAGCAGGATGAGCGTGATGCCGATCGGCACGACGTTGATGAGGAATGCCCACCGCCAGGACGCGAAGTCGACGAGGATGCCGCCGAGCAGCGGGCCGACGATCATCGCCGAGGTGGTCATCGCCGTCCAGATGCCGATGGCGCGGCTCTGCGCCGCTCCGCCGAAGTTGGAGGTGATGAGCGCCAGCGAGCTCGGCACCAGGAACGCGCCCGCCGCCCCCTGCACCCCGCGCGAGACGATGAGGAACTCCGCCGTCGGGGCGGCCGCGATCGCGAGGGACGCGATCCCGAAGCCGACGAGCCCGATGCGCAGCACCAGCACACGACCGTAGGCGTCGCTCACGGATCCCGCGACGAGGATCAGCGCGCCGAGCGTGATCAGGTAGGCATCGACGACCCACTGCTGCGTGGTGATGCCTCCGCCGAGCTCGTCGCTGATCGCCGGCAGGGCGACGTTCACGATCGTGCCGTCGAGGAACGCGACGAACGACGCGAGCACCGCGATCCACAGCACGTACCGCTGGGTCGTAGCCATGCTGCCGGTGACGGATGTCGGAGCCGCGGCTGGATGATCGTCGGTCACGGTCCTCACGCTAACCCCGCCCGACGACACCGGGGCGGTGCCGGCCGGCTCGCGTGCCGGCGATCCTGGACGGACGCACCGGCGCCGATTCGCGGCATCCGTTTTCGTGTCGTAAGCTAGTCGGCGGTGACGTGTCCGAGCGGCCGAAGGTGCAACTCTCGAAAAGTTGTGTAGGGTAACCCCCTACCGTGGGTTCAAATCCCACCGTCACCGCCAGAATCGAGTCCCGCTTCAGTCTGTTCGATCAGCTGAGGTGGGACTCGTTCCATTTGGCGCGCACTGCTGCGTCTGCGCGGTGCGGGACTCGCGACACGCCCGGGGTGCGGGGCGGATTGGACGGCGGCGCGGGATCCGCGTAGTCTTCTTGTTGTTCGCCCCAAAGGGTAGAGCGAAGGCCTCAGGGTCTGGCTCCCCTCAAGCAGCGAACCGCCCCCATCACAACATGATCCACACTCTGGATCACCCGCTTGCGGGACAGATGGGATTCTGCTCGAAGCTCCGGCCGAATGACCGGGATGGCTTGGGCAGGAAGATAGTGAAGTTGCCCCGCGGTGATGGCTGTGAAGCCGGAGGGTGGGTGCGTCCGATCTTTGAGAACTCAACAGCGTGCACTTGTCAAATGCCAATTTTTTTCTCTGTCGACCGCTTTTTGTGGTTGGTGGGGGTCTTTTTTGGATC
>DATEOM010000591.1:0-4705 GCA_035274105.1 Microbacterium sp. | reverse complement strand
TGGGGCACTTCTTTTTCTCGTGGCGAGCGGTTTCACGCTCATCTTCGGGTTGATGCGCATTGCGAACCTCGCGCATGGCGGCTTCTTCGTCGTCGGTGCTTACGCCGCCATCACCACGCTGGCGATGACGAGAAGCTTCTGGCTCGCACTCGTCTTCGGAGCACTGGCCGCGGCGCTGGTGGGAGGTGGTGTGGAGGTCGGCCTCCTCCGCCGCGTCCGCTCGAACGAGATGGCGGAGGTGCTTGTGACCGTGGGCGTACTGTTCGTCATCACCGATGTCATCGCCGGCGTGTTCGGCGGCGACAGCAAGATCGTGGATCCGGCCAGCGGCGGGGCACCTGCAGGCGTCGTGGTCATCGGGGACTTCCGCTACCCGTCATACCCGCTCTTCGTGATCGCTGCGACGATCATCATCGGGGTCGCCCTCTACGTTGCCCAGCGATGGACCAAGGTCGGGGCCATCGTCCGCGCCGGCGTCGACGATCGCGCGATGGTTGCGGCACTGGGAATCAACATCTCACGAGTTTTCACCGCAGTGTTCGTCCTCGGGGCGGCGCTTGCCGGGCTTGCGGGGGTGATAGCCACGGGGCGACAGGCCGTGACACCGTATGCCGGAACGGAAGTGCTGCTTTACGCGCTGGTCGTCGTCATCATCGGCGGGCTCGGAAGCATCCCAGGCGCCGCTGTCGGCGCCGTGGCGCTGGGTCTCCTCGATGCTTTCGCGAAGCAATACGTGCCTGAACTCTCTTACTTCACGATCTTCGCCCCCATGGTCATCGTGCTCATGTTCCGGCCTCAAGGACTCTTCGGGAGAATCGCATGATTCCGGCTGCACTCACTTCACGGAAACCGCGGACGATGGGCGTCGCGGCCATCATTTCGGGCGTCCTGATTCTCGCAGCGCTGATCGCGCTGCCGTACGTCGCCAGCAAGTTCTTCGTCGGTGTGGCGACGTTGATCCTCGCGTCGGCCATTCTCGCCTCGAGTATCAACATGCTCGCCGGGGACGCGGGTCTCGTCTCGCTCGGGCATGCGGGCATCTCGATGACCGCCGGGTACGGCGTTGCATGGGCAACCAAGGAGGATCTGCCTCTCGGAGCCCAGCTGGCTATCGCCTTGGCGGTCACGCTCGGGCTGACCGCGGTGTTCGGTCTCGCCACGATGCGGATGAGCGGTGTCTACTACCTCATGGTGACCGTGGCGCTCGGGATGATCTGCTGGGGAATCGCGCACAAGTGGTCGGCGGTCACGGGCGGGGACAACGGGCTGTCCGGGGTCGCCCCCCCGGAGCCGCTTCAGGCGTACTGGGTCTACTACTTCTTCGTCCTCGTGGTCTTCCTCCTCGTGACGACCGCACTCGCTGTCGTCTCACGCTCGCCTCTGGGCCTCGCGCTGCGCGGCCTGCGGGACAGCGAGAGTCGAATGCGCAGCCTCGGGTACAGCGTGTCGCGCCTGAGGTTCGTAGCGATGATGCTCTCAGGACCGGTCGCGGGGCTTGCCGGCGTTCTGCTCGCGTGGAGGGCGGAGTTCATCTCACCGCGCAGCGGTGACTTCATCGCTTCGGCTCTGCCGCTGGTGATGGTCGTGGTGGGCGGCATCGGCACGATGCTTGGCCCCCTCGTGGGTGCGACCATCGTCATCCTGTTCTCGCAGGTGCTGAGCAGCTACTTCGACCGGTGGCAGACCCTTCTCGGTCTGCTGTTCATCGCTGTGGTGATCATCGCCCCCGGCGGGCTGGTGCGCGGGGTCCGGCGTGTCTTCGTTCGTCGCAGTGACGGCGTCGACCCGACGCGACCGCCTGTAGCTGCTTCTTCCGATACTTCTCCCGCAAACTGAAAGGGTCTCGCCAATGCACAGACGCACTCGACGCACCTTCCTCGCCGTACCCGCGGTGGCCATCGCACTGACGCTGGCGGCGTGCGCGCCGCCCGCCGCTTCGGAGGACGAACAATCGTCGCCATCCGGCGGGGGAGACTACCGTGTCGGCCTCATCACCTCACTGACCGGGTTCGCCGCCGCAACCGGCACCGACATGCAGCGAGGGTGGGATCTGTACTGGACGCAGAACGGTGACCAGGCAGGCGAGTACACGGTGTCGACCGTCGTCGAAGACGACGCGAGCGACCCCCAGACCGCGGTCGACAAGGCCACGCGACTCGTCACGGACGAGAGCGTAGACGTCGTCGTAGGTCCGCTTCTTGCCGGCAATGCGCTCGCGGTCGCTGACTATCTGACCCGGGAAGAGGTGGCCAACCTCTCGCAGACGTCAGCTGACGACATCTCGCAGCGATCGTCGAGCCCGTACGTCCTTCGAACCGGGTCAGCGGCGGGAAGCCAGACGACGTTGGCCGCCGGACAGTGGGCCGTCGACGAGGGACTGACCCGTGCCGCCACGATCTGCCCGGACTACGCCTTCGGGTGGGATACGTGCGGCGGCTTTGCGACGTCCTTCCTCGATGGCGGCGGAGAGATCGCAGCGCAGCTCTGGTACCCGCAGGGAACGAGCGATCTCAGTACATACGCGACGCAGCTCGGCGGTCTGGATGTGGATGTGATCTTCGCCGGAACGACCGGGGGAACAGACGCGATCGGCTTCCTGCGGTCCGTCAACGACTATGGCCTCGCCGATGACGCGGAGATCATCACAGGCGCCGCGACAACGACACCGAACCCGCTCTCTCAGGTCGGTCCCTCGGCTGTCGGACTGCACTCGTCGACCTACTACGCAGACGGATCGGAATCACCGGAGATCGAAGAGTTCCGCACCAGTTACGAGGAGGCATACGGCGCCGTGCCGAGCGTGTACGCGGCTGGTGCCTACGTCACCGCAGAACTCCTCGCGGCGGCGCTCGAGGAATCGGCCGGCGCGAAGCCCGTCGGCGCGGACCTCGTCGACCTCGTTAAGGCGACCGCTCCGGAGCAGGAGGATCTCCTGTGGGGTGACATCTCCTTTGATGACTACAACGGGATCGTCACGTCGATCTTCATCACCGAGGTCGCCGCGCATGACGGTGGGCTGTGGAACACGGTCGACACGCAGTACGACGACGTGAGCCAGTTCTGGTCCTTCGATCCCGAGACCTGGATCGAGAACCCGGCGTTCAGCCAGACGTTCACGCACCAGTGAGAACGCGGTGTCGGTTCGGTCGACTTGACCGAACCGACACCCCGACGAAGCAAGGAGATCGATGAACGCAATCGACGGCACGCCGAGCGGCGGCGTTCGCCGGCGCGGAGCGTCGAATGACGCCTCGCCGGCCGCACTGGAGATCCACGGACTCGACAAGAGCTTCGGGGGGATCCACGCGGTTCGTGGCGTCAGCTTGCAGCTCCCGATCGGAGGGCGCGTCGCGGTCATCGGTCCCAACGGCGCCGGTAAGACGACGTTGTTCCGCATGATCGCCGGCGAGGTCCGGCCAACTGCCGGCAGGATCAGGATGTTGGGGCATGACGTGACGGACACGAACGAACGGTCCCGTTCTCGCCTCGGACTGGCCCGCACTTTTCAGGTCTCAAACCTGTTCCGCACCTGTTCGGTCCTCGAGAACGTTCAGATCGCGGCAATGGCATCCACCCGCACGAGGATGAAGTTCTGGGCGCCGGTGCCCCGACGTGGACCCACGGCCGTTCGCGCACGCGCAGCGCTGGATCGCGTACGCCTCTCGCATCGGGCGGACGCGCTCGCGTCAGATCTCTCCCACGGGGAACAGCGTCAGCTCGAGCTGGCGATCGCACTCGTCACCGATCCACGGTTGATCCTGTTCGACGAGCCTGCGGCCGGCCTGTCGGCAAGCGAGCGCGTCGTCCTGCGCGGTCTCTTGGAGTCGTTGCCTCCGGACATCAGTTTCCTGCTCATCGAGCACGACATGTCGCTGGCATTCGAACTCACCGATCAGGTGCTCTGCCTCGACAACGGCTCCCCGATTGGGTATGGAACACCCGACCAGATCCGTGCGGATGCCATCATCCAATCCATCTATCTCGGAAGGCGGGGCGCATAATGCTCGAGGTCACCGGCCTCGGCGCGGGCTATGGAACCGCTCGCGTCCTGGAGGACGTGTCGCTATCGGTATCCCGTGGAGAAAGCGTCGCGCTGCTCGGACGCAACGGGATGGGCAAGACGACGCTGATCCATGCGATCTGCGGGCTCCAGCCGCCCCAGCTGACATCGGGGAGCATCGAGCTGTTCGGCACGTCGCTACGCGGTCTGTCGAGTCACCGGATCGCGCGACTCGGGATCGGACTCGTGCCTCAGGGGCGCCGCGTGTTCGGCAGCCTGACAGTCGAAGAGAACCTGCGCATCGTCGCCCGCGGCGATGGTGGCGCTGGGTGGTCGATTGCGCGCGTGTTCGACTTCTTCCCGCGATTGCGAGATCGCCGGTTGTCGTTCGCGCGCTCGCTCTCCGGAGGTGAGCAGCAGATGCTGGCGATCGGCCGTGCGCTCATGACCAATCCCAAGTTGCTCATTATGGACGAACCATCCGAGGGGCTCGCTCCTGCTGTCCTCGACGTCATCCAGGACCGGCTGCAGGAGATCCGGGACAGCGGGATGGGTGTGTTCGTGGCGGAGCAGAACGTCGATCTCGCGCTCGGACTCAGCGACCGCGTGTTCATCCTGGGGGAGCACGGGAGTATCGCGTGGGAGTCGAGCTCCGATGCCTTGCGCGCTGACCAGGCGCCCATCCATCGGCATCTCGGAATCTGA
>DATEOM010000590.1:0-3212 GCA_035274105.1 Microbacterium sp. | reverse complement strand
TCGGGGTCGCGGTGGGAGTCGGCTCGGTCTCGGGAGTCGTGGATGCCTCACCCTCGACGAGGCCTCCGGCGCCGGAATCGTCGGCGGCGACACCGGCTCCGGTGATGTCGGTCACGACGAACCCGCCGTCGACGCCCTTGGCGGGGCTCATCGTCGGCTTCGAGGCGCTCGACGAGACGGTCCAGGTGACCACGACAGCGATCACGGCCACGAACGCGACCGCGACCGCGACGAGCGACGTCCGCCGGATCAGGCGCGCACGGGACTGGCGCGCCTTCACCTGCTGCGCCTTCTCGCGCACGGCGTCGCGGCGCTCGCTGGCCGCGGCGTTCTGTGACTCGTCGCTCGACATGGAACCTCTCGGGGCGGAAAGTGAGCCGGATCTTCGGCGGGGCCAGACGGGAAAGCGGCCGTCCACGATGCTAGTCAGCCACCCTGGGAAATGCCCAGACGCAACCTCCGCGCGCGCCGTGTCATACTGTTCCTTGCGCCCGATGGCGGGCGTGCGGGTAAGCCCCCGCTCATTCCTCACTACGGATCGTCCGGCACGTACCTGCCGGTGAAGGAGAAGAGAACATGGCGTCCGTCACGTTTGACAACGCAACTCGTCTGTACCCCGGGGGCACTCGCCCCGCTGTGGACAAGCTCAACCTCGAGGTCGGTGACGGGGAGTTCCTCGTCCTCGTCGGCCCGTCGGGTTGTGGAAAGTCCACGTCGCTGCGCATGCTGGCCGGCCTCGAAGAGGTCAACGCGGGCCGCATCCTCATCGGCGACCGCGACGTCACCGACGTCCCCCCGAAGGACCGCGACATCGCGATGGTCTTCCAGAACTACGCGCTGTACCCGCACATGACGGTCGCCGAGAACATGGGCTTCGCCCTCAAGATCGCCGGCGTCGGCAAGGACGAGCGCGCCGCGCGCGTGCTCGAGGCCGCGAAGCTCCTCGACCTCGAGCAGTACCTCACCCGCAAGCCGAAGGCCCTCTCGGGTGGTCAGCGTCAGCGTGTCGCCATGGGCCGCGCGATCGTCCGCCAGCCCCAGGTGTTCCTCATGGACGAGCCGCTGTCGAACCTCGACGCCAAGCTCCGCGTCCAGACCCGTACGCAGATCGCGTCGCTGCAGCGCCGCCTCGGCGTCACCACCGTCTACGTGACGCACGACCAGACCGAGGCCCTCACCATGGGCGACCGCATCGCGGTCCTCAAGGACGGCCTCCTCCAGCAGGTGGGCACCCCGCGCGACCTGTACGAGAAGCCGAACAACGTGTTCGTCGCCGGCTTCATCGGCTCGCCGGCCATGAACCTGTTCCCGGCGCACATCGCCGAGGGCGGCGTGCAGTTCGGTGACACGGTCGTGGGCGTCGAGGCCGACACGCTCGGCAAGGCGCACGGCACCGAGGTCACCATCGGCGTCCGCCCCGAAGACATCCAGGTCGCCCCCGCGGACGGCAAGGGCCTCACGGTCACGGTCGACCTCGTCGAGGAGCTCGGCGCCGACGGCTACCTCTACGGTCACGCCGACGTCGCCGGCAAGCGCACCGACATCGTCGCGCGCGTCGACGGCCGCCGTCACCCGCTCGCGGGCGACAAGGTCACGCTGGCCCCGGTCCCCGGGCACGTCCACGTGTTCGACATCGAGTCGGGCGAGCGCCTCACCGACAAGGCGATCGCCGCGGCGTAACCGCTGATTCGTTTCGCGACGGCGCGGGTGGGAGCAGATCCCCCCGCGCCGTCGCACTTTTTCCAGGAGGGTATGTGCCGGACGCCCTGAGCATCACCGCCTCGAGCGTCGACCCGGGCCTGCTGACGCTGCCGTGGTCGACGCCGCTCGGCGAGTGGCCGTCGAGCCACATCGTGTTCCTGCCGAAGGGCATCTCGCGCCACCTGGTGCGGTTCGCCAACCTCTCGGGCCGCGTGGTCGCCATCAAGGAGACCACCCAGGCCATGGCGCAGCGCGAGTACGACATGCTCGGCAACCTCGCGCGACTGGATGTGCCGTGCGTGGAGCGCGTGGCCGTGATCGCCGGACGGACGGATGCTGCGGGCGAAGCACTCCCGGCAGCTCTGGTGACCGCGCACCTGAAGTTCTCCCTCCCCTATCGCGCGCTCTTCACGCAGGTGCTGCGCCCCGACACCGCCACCCGTCTCGTGGATGCGCTCGCCCTGCTCCTCGTGCGCCTCCACAACGTGGGGTTCTTCTGGGGCGACGTGTCGCTGTCGAACACGCTGTTCCGCCGCGACGCCGGCGCATTCGCCGCCTACCTCGTCGACGCCGAGACCGGCGAACTGCACGAGAGCGGCCTGACGCCGGGTCAGCGTGCGCACGACCTCGACGTCGCGCGCACCAACATCGCCGGCGAGATCATGGACCTCGAGGCCGGCGGACGCCTCGAGGGAGGCGTCGACGCGATCGCCATCGCCGACGGCATCGTGTCGTCGTACCACTCGCTCTGGGCCGCGCTCACCGACGAGGAGACGTTCCGTGCCGACGAGGCGTACCGGCTCACCGAACGCGTGCAGCGGCTGAACGACCTCGGGTTCGACATCGGAGAGATGTCGATCCAGGCCACCAGCGACGGCACCCGCGTGTCGATCCAGCCGAAGGTGGTCGACGCGGGCCACCACCAGCGGCGCCTGCTGCGCCTCACCGGTCTCGACGTCGAGGAGAACCAGGCCCGGCGTCTGCTCAACGACCTCGACGAGTTCCGCGTACGCATCTCCCGCCTCGGCGACGACGAGGAGATGGTCGCGCACGAGTGGCTCACGCGCGTGTTCGAGCCGGTCGTGAAGGCGATCCCGTGGGACCTGCGCTCGAAGCTCGAGCCCGCCGAGGTCTTCCACCAGCTGCTCGAGCACCGCTGGTACCTGTCGCAGGCCAAGGGCAAGTCGGTGCCCCTCGCCGAGGCGCTGACGAGCTACATCGACAACGTGCTGCGCCACCGCCGCGACGAGGCCACCCTGATGGGTCCGCCGACCGAGACCGTGTCGCTCTCGGTCATCACGTCGTCCCACCCCGTCATCGACGACGACGAGGACGACATCGACTGGCGCGACCTGGTCTGACTCCCGTCGCCGTCAGTACCCGACGGTGAACCGCTTGCGGGGGTGCTGCGGGTTCTCGATCTCGTCGACGATCGCCACGGCGAGGTCCTCGCCCGAGATGTACGACTCGCCCTCGGCGTCGGTGACGATCACGTCGCCGCCGGTGCGGTA
>DATEOM010000589.1:0-2136 GCA_035274105.1 Microbacterium sp. | reverse complement strand
GGCTTGGCGGCACGGCGCTCGGTGGCCGGGCGGGACGACTTCGCGCGAGCGGCCGGCGCCGCCGCCGTCTGCCGGACGATCGCCGCTGCGGGCACGTGATACGCGCAGTAGAAGCGCACGTAGCCGTCGTGGTTCTTCGGGTGCCGGTGCTTGTACGCCCACAGCTCGGTGCGGGGGAGCAGTTCCGACTCGGGGCCGCACGTGAAGCAGCGCGTCGGCTCGCCCGGCACCACGTCTGCCAGGAGCACGGGGTTCTCGAAGGGGACCGAGTCCCGCCAATCCGCCGACGCGACGATCTTCATGGTCCTGCCTCCCAGCTGCGCAGGCTCGAACAGCCCGACATTCCACGGTAAGCGACGCGGGCGGCATCCGGGAATCGGCCTGGTGACGGGGTGCTGAACTCCGGCGACGTCGGCGGGGGAGCCTAGGCTGGCGCGGTGAGCACCGACGTCCGCCTCGGCGCCGACGGCCGCGCGCGCTGCGCGTGGGTCGGCGACGACCTCGAGTACGCCCGCTACCACGACGAGGAGTGGGGCGTGCCGCTGCACGGCGACCGTGCGCTCTTCGAGAAGATGAGCCTCGAGGGGTTCCAGGCGGGGCTGTCGTGGATCACGATCCTGCGCAAGCGCCCGCGCTTCCGCGAGGTGTTCGCGGGCTTCGAGCCCGAGGCCGTGGCGGCGTTCGGCGACGACGACGTCGCACGATTGATGACGGATGCCGGGATCATCCGCAATCGCGCGAAGATCGAGGCCACGATCTCCAATGCGCGGCTGGTGCTCGACCTCGAGCCGGGCGAGCTGGACGCCTTCATGTGGTCGTTCGCGCCGACATCCCACCGGCGTCCCGCGAGCTTCGCGGAGGTGCCCGCGATCACCCCCGAGGCCGCAGCCATGAGCAAGGCCCTGCGCAAGCGCGGATTCCGGTTCGTCGGCCCGACCACGATGTACGCGCTGATGCAGTCGGCGGGCATGGTCGACGACCACGTCGACGGGTGCTGGCGCGTCGGCTGAGCCGCGAGGAACAACGAGCGCTCCCCATGCGTTCGCATGGATCGTGGACTACGGACACCCGCTCGAATTCGGCGCCTTCCTCACCCCCGCTGCCGCGAGTCCCGAGGCCCCGGTGCTGCTGTCGCAGGTGGCCGAGGCATCCGGTCTCGATCTCGTCACCTTCCAGGACCACCCGTACCAGCCCGCGTTCCTCGACACCTGGACGCTCATGTCGTTCGTCGCCGCGCGCACCCAGAGCATCCGCATCGCGCCCAACGTGCTGAACGTGCCGCTGCGCCCGCCGGCCGTCGTGGCGCGGGCGGCGGCGAGCATCGACCTGCTGTCGGGCGGGCGCTTCGACCTCGGCCTCGGCGCCGGCGGCTTCTGGGACGCCATCGAGGCGATGGGCGGCACACGGCTCACGCCGGGCCAGGCCGTGACGGCGCTGGGTGAGGCGATCGACCTCATCCGCGAGCTGTGGCGCACCGACGAGCGCCGGGGCGTGTTCACCGACGGGAATTATCACGCGGTGCGCGGCGCCAAGCGAGGGCCGCGGCCGGCGCACGACATCCCCCTCCACATCGGCGCGTACAAGCCGCGCATGCTCGCGCTCACCGGACGCAAGGGCGACGGCTGGCTGCCGTCGCTCGGCTACATGAAGCCGGGCGACCTCGCCCGGGGCAACGCCGCGATCGACGAGGCAGCGCAGTCCGTCGGCCGTGATCCGCGCGAGGTCCGGCGCCTCCTCAACATCGGGCAGCTCGCCGCCGACCCGAACGAGTTCGCCGAGCGCCTCGCGCTGCTCGCCCTCGAGGACGGCATCGGCACGTTCATCATCGCCGCCGACGACCCGAGCCTGCTCCAGCAGTTCGGCGAGGAGGTCGCCCCCGCCGTGCGTGAGCTCGTGGCCGCCGAGCGCGGTCGTCAAGGCACGGCCGCAGCATCCGTCCGCTCCGCAGCCGCGCTCGCCGCGCGCCGCGACGGCATCGCGTACGACGACGTGCCCGCCGGCCTCCGCGCGATCGAGCCGGGCGACTTCGACTACGGCGACGTGCGCGCCACCTACATGCGCGGCGGCAGGCCCGGTCTCGTGCTGCAGCCCTCGTCGGCAGCACAGGTCGCCGAGGCGCTCGCGTTCGCGCGGCGG
>DATEOM010000588.1:0-3716 GCA_035274105.1 Microbacterium sp. | reverse complement strand
CCCCGGCGCCGTTCGGACGCGACGCCCCGGGGACGCCGGCCTGCCGCTCGGCCTCGGCGAAGGTCGCTTCGAGATGGCGCACCGCGACCCGGTACTCGAGGAACTGCTGCGGCGTCACGCGGTCGCGCAGGGTCGGGCGCTTCGCGAGGGCCTCGCGCTGTGCGCGCAGGAAGACGACGGTGGCCGGATGCCGCGGGTCGGTCATCTGCGGATACGCCAGCGCCTTGTCGACATCGGTCTCGTACGCCAGCCACCGCGTGTTCACGCCGTCGTGCGCGGCGTAGAGGCGGTCGATCGGCAGCGGATCGCGGGAGGAGGCGGCGCGATACTGGGCGTACCCGGCCTTGACTCGCGTGCGGCTGGCTCGCAGCGCCAGGGATGCGGTCTTCTCGTCCTGTCGCGCGGCCTGAAGCTCGCGCCGGGCGTCGGCGGCGTATGCGGGGGGAGCGGACGAGCGCGACTTCGCGGTCAGCAGGTCGGCCTGCGCCGTGCGAAGCCTGGCCTTGGCGGCGACGAGGTCGCGATACGCCTGGGATTCCTCGGCGCGCGCGGCGTCGAGCTCCAGGCGACGTGCCCGGCGGCTGCGCGTCGTCATGCCCGCATAGGTCGCCGCTCCGGCGCCCGCGGCTGCCGGAGCGAGCCACCACAGGCTCGACATGACGAGGAGGATGGGCTCCACGTTGCCATGGTAATCGCGATATAGCGCAATTGTCGCCGGGAGTCTGCTGACACCTCGGCCACGTGCCGCGACCTCAGCCGAAGAGGAGGGCGAAGACGGTGGCGCCGCCGCCGACGAGGATGAGAGCGACGATCGTCACCCAGGCGACGATCTTCACGCGGCGCTGCCGGGTGTCGTTGAAACCGCTGTACTCGTCGTCTTCCGCCGCCATGCGACCCATCCTACTTGCGGGTTTGGGGCGCATTTCCTCCGTTGGGGCGGAGAAATCGCGCCCCGAAGGAGAGAATGCGCCCCAAAGCCAAGGAGCTCAGCGAGGTCAGGCGGTGTGCTCGGTGATGATGGGGCCGAAGGCGTCGGGCAGCGTCGAGGTCGACAGGTCGCGCAGCTCCGCGAGCGGGACCGTGAACAGCCCCTGCACCTCGAGCGCCGGCTCGTCGCCGTCCGCGGCAGCGTCGGTCACGCCGATGCGCAGCACCGGGTAGCCCCGGCCCTCGCACAGGCCGCGGAACTTCACGTCGTCTTCGCGGGGAACCGAGACGATGACGCGCCCCGTGGACTCCGAGAACAGGGCGGTGGCAGCATCCACTCCATCGCGCTCCTGGATCTCGTTCAGCCACACGCGCGCGCCGACGCCGAAGCGCATGGTCGCCTCGGCGAGGGCCTGCGCGAGGCCGCCCGACGAGAGGTCGTGCGCCGAGGCGATCAGCGACTGCTGCGAACCGGCGTGGATCAGCTCGGCGAGCTTCTTCTCCTGCGCCAGGTCGACGGCCGGCGGGCGTCCGCCGAGGTGGTCGTGGATCGTTCCCGCCCACTGCGATCCCGACAGCTCGGTCGAGGTCACGCCGAGGAGGTAGATGTTGTCGCCGGCGTCCTGCCAGCCCGACGGGATGCGGCGGGCGACATCGTCGATGATGCCGAGGACGCCCACGACCGGGGTCGGGAAGATCGGCTGGTCGCCGGTCTGGTTGTAGAACGAGACGTTGCCGCCCGTGACCGGGACGCCGAGTTCGAGGCATCCGTCCGACAGGCCGTCGACGGCCTGCGAGAACTGCCACATGACCTCGGGGTTCTCGGGGCTTCCGAAGTTGAGACAGTCGGTGACGGCGGTCGGCTCAGCGCCCGACACGGCGACGTTGCGGTACGCCTCGGCGAGGGCCAGCTTGGCACCCTGGTACGGGTCGAGCTGGCAGTAGCGGCCGTTGCAGTCGGTGGCGATCGCGAAGCCGAGACCCGAGTGCTCGTCGACGCGGATCATGCCGGCGTCGTCGGGGAACGACAGCGCGGTGTTGCCCATCACGTAGTAGTCGTACTGGTTCGTGATCCACGACGTGTCGGCGAGGTTCGGGCTCGCGACGAGCTTCGTGAACTGCTCGCGCAGCGTCTCGGGGTCGGTCGGGCGCGGGAGAGCGGATGCCGAGTCCTCGCGCAGCGCGTCGATCCAGGTGGGGTACGCGACCGGGCGCTCGTAGACCGGGCCGTCGACCGCGACGGTCGAGGGGTCGACGTCGACGATCTGCTCGCCGTGCCAGAAGATCTGCAGACGCCCGTCGCCGGTCACCTCGCCGAGCACCGACGTCTCGACGTCCCACTTGCCGACGACGGCGAGGAACGCGTCGAGCTTCTCGGGTGCGACGATCGCCATCATGCGCTCCTGGCTCTCGCTCATGAGGATCTCCTCCGGCGTGAGCGTCGGGTCGCGCAGCAGCACCTTCTCGAGGTCGACGCGCATGCCCGAGCCGCCGTTGGCGGCGAGCTCGCTCGTCGCGCACGAGATGCCGGCGGCGCCGAGGTCCTGGATCGCCTCGACGAGCTCGTCGCGGTACAGCTCGAGGCAGCACTCGATGAGCACCTTCTCGGCGAAGGGGTCGCCCACCTGCACCGCGGGGCGCTTGGTGGGGCCGCCGTCGGCGAACGTGTCGGAGGCGAGGATGGATGCCCCGCCGATGCCGTCGCCGCCGGTGCGGGCGCCGAAGAGCACGACCTTGTTGCCGGCGCCGGTGGCGTTGGCGAGCTTGAGGTCTTCGTGGCGGAGCACGCCGACCGCGAGGGCGTTGACGAGCGGGTTGCCCTGGTACACGGAGTCGAACACCGTCTCGCCGCCGATGTTCGGCAGGCCCAGGCAGTTGCCGTAGAACGAGATGCCGCTGACGACGCCGTGGACGACCCGGGCCGTGTCGGGATCGTCGATCGCGCCGAACCGCAGCTGATCCATCACGGCGACCGGTCGTGCGCACATCGAGATGATGTCGCGGACGATGCCGCCGACGCCGGTCGCAGCGCCCTGGAACGGCTCGATGTAGCTCGGGTGGTTGTGCGATTCGACCTTGAAGGTGACCGCCCAGCCCTCGCCGATGTCGACGACTCCCGCGTTCTGGCCCATGCCGACCATCAGGCGGGTCTTCATCTCGTCGGAGACCTTCTCGCCGAACTGGCGGAGGTAGATCTTGCTCGACTTGTACGAGCAGTGCTCGCTCCACATCACCGAGTACATCGCCAGCTCGCCGCTCGTCGGGCGGCGTCCGAGGATCGTCTTGATCTGCTGATACTCGTCGGGCTTGAGGCCGAGGGCGCCGAAGGGCTGCTCGCGGTCCGGGGTCGCGGCGGCGTTCTGGACGGTGTCCGCCATGGCGCGTGCCGAGGCGGTCGAAGTGGGGGTGGTCACGCGGCTCAGCTCCAGGAATCGGGGACGCCGGACAGCATCCATCCTACGTGCGCCCGTCCTCAGGCCCGCGAGACCGCATCGGGAGGCCGACACGGCGGGTCCTACCTGCAGTCTCGGCGCACGGCTGCTGTCTCGCGAGGGAAGGGGTGGGTCGCGCGGCGATCAGGAGGCGCGGACGAGGGCGTCCTCGAGGGCGACCCACGCGAGCATCGCGCACTTCACCCGCGCGGTGTACTTCGAGACACCGCTGAGCGCCTCCGCATCCCCGTACGTCTCCTCGTCGATCGGCACGGTCCCGCGCGATCGCAGCGCTTCGCGGAATCCGTCGATGAGGGCCGATGCCTCGGCCCGCGGCATCCCATCGTCCCGGTCGTC
>DATEOM010000587.1:0-2402 GCA_035274105.1 Microbacterium sp. | reverse complement strand
CGAGCGGCGATCGCCGCGTCGATCTCGGCCTGACGGCGCTCAGCGGCTGCCTGGAGCTCGGCCTCGAGGCGCTCCGCCTTGGCCCTGCTCTGCGCGACGGCGGCACCGGCGCGACGCTGGTGCTGCTTCAGCTGCGCGACCTCGTCGGTGGCGGCCCGCATGCGCGCATCGAGCCCGGCGATCGCGGCGTCGACCTCTTCCTTGTCGTATCCGCGGAAGGTCGTCGTGAAGCCCGACCCGAAGGCGGTCGTCGCCGTTTCGCCGATGAGGTTGTCGAACGGGGTCGGGTCGTCCTGACCCGTGTTTCCGGCGCTCTGGGCGTGATCGGACATCGGTATCTCCGCTTTCTGTGGCGAGGGTGGTGCTACGTCGGCGAGTGCTCGCGGCGGAGGCGTGCGGTACCGCGCCCGTCGGGCCGGCGAACGGGTCGCCGCGCGCGCGGGCACCAGTGGCCGCACCGTCCTCCACGACACCGGGGGGTGTGTCGCGGGTGACTGCGCTTCGGGGGTAGGTGAACCCTACATCGCGCCGCTGTGTGCGCGAAACGTCATTCGCCCGCCAGCCAGCCGCGGTACGCCTCGAACGAAGACGGGCGCCCGAGGAACGCCTCGACGAGGTCCTTCGCGTCGCGGGATCCACCCTGTTCCAGCACGTCGGTGCGGTAGCGATGCGCGGCCTCGGGGTCCATCAATCCGGCCGCGAAACCGCTCAGCAGGTCGCGCGCGATCACGAGGCTCCACTGATACGTGTAGTAGCAGGCGCCGTACCCCGTGAGGTGGCCGAATCCGGCATACGAGTGCAGGCCGCGCAGCGGCTGGACGGGACTGGATGCCGCGTACAGCTGCTCCGTCGCGGCCTGCAGGTCGGCGGGCCGGTCGACGTGCAGGTGGTACGAGACGTTGGCGTGCCCCAGCTGCCGGCGCACCTCGAGCGCGCGACCGAAGGCGTCGGCGGTGCGCATGCGCTCGACGAGGTCGGCCGGGATCGGCTCGCCGTCGGCGTTCGCGCTGAAGGACGCGAGCACCTCCGCGTCCCACGCCCACTCCTCGAGGAGCTGGCTCGGTGCTTCGACGAAGTCCCACTCCGTCGCGACGCCGCTGAATCGGGCGAAGCGCTGCCGGCCGCCGAGGATGTCGTGCACGAGGTGCCCGAACTCGTGGAAGAACGTCACGACCTCGTCGTGCTCGAGGAGTCCGCGCGAGAAGTTGCACAGCAGTGCCGCCTCCGGAAGCACGCGCCCGGCGACTCCCGGCGCCAGTGGGAAGCACGCCGCATGGCTGAACTTCCCCTCGCGCGGATGCAGATCGAGGTGGATGCGGCCGAGGCGATCGCCATCGCGCACGACATCGAACGACTGCACATCGTCGTGCCACGCGGGCACGTCGACGGGCACATACTCGACATCGAGGAGGCGACCGGTCACATCCAGCACGCCCGCGACGACCCGCTCGAACGGGAAGTACGACCGCACCAGCTGCGCGTCGACGTCGTACTGCTCCCGCTTGATCGCGCCGAGCAGGTACCAGAAGTCGGCGATCGATACGACATCGGCGTCGGGGATGTCGCGGCGCAGGCGTTCGAGCAGGATCGGGTACTCGGCAGCCGTCGCCGCCTGTGAGGCGTCGTCGAGCCTCGAGAGGAATGCCGGGATCTCGGCGCCCGCGCCGATCATGCGGGTCTCGGTCTCGTAGTCGGCCCAGTCCGGGTAGCGGAGGAGGCGGGCGCGCTCTGCGCGCACCTCGAGCAGCTCCGCGAGGATCGCGTCGTTCTCGGGCCAGGCCAGGTCGTTGTATGCGCTCACGAGCGCGACGCGGGTCGCGCGGTCATGCGCGTAGTCGCGCACCGGCATGAGATCGGGGTAGTCGGTCGACAGCGTCACCCGGCCCCGGTCGTCGGCGGGGTGCGCGTCGATGAAGTCCTGCGGCATTCCGGCGAGGCCCTCGGCCGGGACGGCGATCTCGCGGCGCCCCTCGCGGATGTTGCGTGAGAACGCCAAGGACAGCTCCGTGTCGCGGTCCGCCAGCTGCCGCACCCGGTCGCGTTCCGACTCGTCGAGCTCGACGCCGCCGCGACGGAAATCGCGCAGCAGATGGGCGAGCAGACGCGCTTGACCGTCGTCGAGACCGTCGGTCGCAGCATCCGCGAACGCACTCCACAGGCCGCGGTTCAGCAGGCGCGCCGCCGACAGCGACTCGATCGCCTGCACCTGCGCCTCGGCGATCTCGCGCACCTCGGCATCGGGGTGCGCCTCGCTCACGACATAGGCCTCGCTGAGCGCCTCGGCGAGCGCGATGTCGGCGTCGTTCCAGAGCTCGAGGCGCTCCGCGGTGGTCAGCGCGGCCTCGGAGGTCAGGCGTGCATCGATCCCGTGCACCCGGGCGATGCGCTCGGCGGGGCGATCG